>NZ_DASYZI010000213.1:0-33068 GCF_035946395.1 Actinocrinis sp. | reverse complement strand
GCCACCGCCGTTTCGGGCGATTCTTGACAGTGCGTTGGGCGTGCGGCAACGTCTGCCTGCCGAAGCATCTCGGGCTAACCCTGTCGCGGACCGGCATCCGGGCAGGTTCACATTGTTAGCGCTCACAATGTAGGTCACGCTCAACGTGGAGTTTGGAGACGACATGAGGGGAAGCGCATTATGATCGACGGCGAAAAGAGGGTGCCGCGATATGCGCGCATCGCTCGCCTGGGTGCGGCAGCCGCGGTGATAGCCGGCGCGATGGTCGGCGTGACCGTCGCGAGCGGCTCGGCGCAGGCTGCATCGCAGGGTCCGTGTGACATCTATGCGGCGGGGGGCACGCCGTGTGTGGCGGCGCATTCGACGACGCGTGCGCTGTACTCGGCGTACACGGGTTCGCTGTACCAGGTGCGGCGTTCATCGGACAACACGACCATGAACATCGGTGTGGTGTCCGCGGGCGGTGTGGCCAACGCCGCCGCGCAGGACTCGTTCTGCTCGGGCACCAGTTGCGTGATCACGGTCGTCTACGACCAGTCGGGGCACAACAACAACCTGACCCAGGCGCCCGCGGGCGGTGCCGCGCCCGGCCCTGACAACCTGGCCAACGCGGTCGCGGCGCCCACCACGCTCAACGGCGCGAAAGCGTACGGGGTCTACATCCCGCCGGGCACCGGGTACCGGGACAACACCGCGACCGGTACCGCGACCGGAGACAACCCCGAGGGCGAGTACGCGGTCCTCGACGGTACGCACTACAACGGCGGCTGCTGCTTCGACTACGGAAACGCCGAGACCAACAGCCGCGACGACGGCAACGGCACCATGGAAGCGATCTCCTTCGGCAACATCCGGGTGTGGGGCTACGGCTCGGGCAATGGGCCCTGGATCTACGCCGACCTGGAGAACGGCCTGTTCACCGGCATCAACGCGGGTTTGAACAGCAACGACCCCACCATCAACTACCGGTACACCACCGCGATCATCGACGGCGGCCCGAACCACTGGTCGATCAAGGGCGCCAACGCGCAGTCCGGCGGCCTGTCCACCTTCTACGACGGGGCGCGCCCCAACGTGTCCGGCTACAACCCGATGCACAAACAGGGCGCCATCATCCTGGGGACCGGAGGCGACAACAGCGACGGCGCCCAAGGCACCTTCTACGAAGGCGCCATGACCAGCGGCTACCCGACAGCAGCAACAGAAGCCGCTGTACAGGCCAACATCACCGCAGCCGGGTATGGAGTTGGTGGCAGCACTGGTGGTGGTACCGGTCCGTTGCATGCGGTGGGTGCGGGTAGGTGTCTGGATGATCCGAACTCGACGACGACGCTGGGTACGCAGCAGCAGATCTGGGACTGTAGTGGCCAGGCGAATCAGACCTGGACGCACACCTCCTCCGGTCAGCTGACGCTGTCGGTGGGTGGTCAGACGCTGTGCCTGGATGCGAACGGTCAGGGTACGACGAATGGCACCAAGGCGATTCTCTGGTCGTGCAACGGCCAGTCGAATCAGCAGTGGAACTTCAACTCCAACGGCACCATCACCGGCGCACAGTCAGGCCTCTGCCTCGACGTGACCGGAGCAGCCACTGCCAACGGCACCCTGGTCGAACTATGGGCCTGCAATGGTGGTAGCAACCAGCAGTGGACACTCGGATAACCGAGTAGTGCCCGTGACACCGCGCTGGGGTGGCGGTCCCAGTCCTCACGCCGCCACCCCAGCGCTCAAAAGCGTGTCCCGTGATCAGCACCGCACCACTGGTCACGGGGCACGACGCTGGACTGGACGAAGGGCAACCAGTCCGGAGGCAATGCATTGATTACAGGGCTCTGCCGGGACGTGACCGGGGCGTCCACCGTCGACGGCGTGCTGGTCAAGCTATGAGCTATGGACGCGTAACGGCGCCAGCGACCAGCAATGGAAGCTGGGGTAGCTGCTGACCGGGCCGAAACCGATCAGCGCCGTCGGCCGTAGCGGCGTCACCGGATGAGCAGCCGGGCTGCTCAGCGTCGCGCGGCGGCAGGCCCGGTGCTCTCACCGGCCGAGATCGCCGGGACGAGCAGTTCGTGTCGGGGTGGTGTCCCGGGCCTGGCGATGTGCTCGCGCAGGAATCGCAGCGCCGTCGCGCCGAGTTCCGCGGCCGGCACGTCGTACGCGGTGAGCCGGGGGCGGGACTGCTCAGCCCACTGCCGCCCCACGAGACCGGTGACCGAGAAGCGGCTCGGGACGTCGAGGTCTGCATGTTCGAGCGCGCGGTGGATGCCCGGCAGCGCCGCTTCGTTGACCGTCACGATTGCGGTGACCTGCGGATGCGTGTCGAGAATCCACTGTGTGCACGACTCGCCCGCCGCCATGTTGTCGGCACAGCAACACTCCACCCCTCGGACGCCGCGCCGTGCCGTCGCTTCGGCGAAGCTATCGCGAGCCCGGTGCGCAGGCGCGTAGCCGGACATGAGCAGACCGCCGGGGCGGTTGATCAGCGCGACGTGGCGGTGCCCGAGGTCGGCGAGGTGGTCGACGCAGTAGCCGACCAGTGTCGAGGTGTCCAAGTCGACCCATGACCACGGGCCGGGGTGCGCGGTTCGGCCGATCGTGACGAATGGCAGCCGAGAGTGGCGCAGGCGCTCGACACGGGGATCGTCCAGCCGGATCTCCATCAGGATCACCCCGTCGAGCCGACCGCCGGTGATGATCCGCTCAAAGGAGGTGTCATGGCCGCCGTTCGACGGCGAGAGCACCAGGTCGAGGTTCGCCTGCGCGGCGGCTTCCATGACGGCGCCGATGAATTCCAGCTGCATCGGGGTCAGTTGCTGCGCGGCGGGAGGAACGACCAGCGCGACCGCGCCGCTGCGCGCCTGCTTGCCGCGCCGGGTGGCGGGCGGGCGGTATCCGAGTTCGTCGACGGCGGCCAGGATGCGCTGCCGCGTCGCGTCGGAGATCGTCCGCTTGCCGCTGAGCGCGTACGAGACCGTGCTGCGCGACACCCCGCAGTAGCGGGCCACCTCACTGAGGTTCATCGGGCTCCCTTGCGGTGGACGGCTGCGGCCCCGCCGCACTTCCCGCCGACGGGTGGCACGCCTTCTCGCCCCGGTCGCTGTGGTCTGATTCGGTCGGCCAAGCGCAATGCAATCATCCCATGTCCTGTCAGCGACGTCACCGTGTTCCCAGCACTGAACTGGCGCGCTGTGCGATGCGGTCGTGCGGCGGCGGTGGTTGCTCGAACGGTCGGTCTCTGACCGGACGAAAGGATCTTCACCTCCCTGTCTGGAGATGGGATGGCTGTTACTCTGCCGCAACGAGGCGTCGGCGAGTAGGGTCCGAAGAATGTCGTTGACCGACAGGGCGATCGACCGCATCCGGGAGCTGGTTCAGTCGGGCGAGCTGTCGGCGGGCTCGCGGTTGCCCTCCGAGCCGCACTTGGCGGCGCAGCTCGGCATATCCCGCAACCTGACGCGTGAAGCGGTGAAGGCGCTGGTCCTCGCGCGGGTGCTGGAGATCCGGCGGGGCGACGGCACGTATGTCACCAGCCTGGAGCCTGCGGTGCTGCTGGAGGGCTTGGGCTCCGCGGTCGAGCTGTTCCAAGGCGACACGCTCCAGGAGCTGACCGAGGTACGCCGCTTGTTCGAGCCGATCGCGACCGGCCTGGCGGCCTCGCGTATCTCGGCCGCGCAGCTTGCGGCGGTGGAGGGTCATCTGGCCGCGATGCGTGAAGCATGCGACGACGTCGAACTGCTGAACAAGCACGATGCGGCCTTTCATCGGGCCGTCGTTGAGGCCACCGGCAACAAGACCCTTGCGAGCCTGCTCGAAGGGATTTCGAGCCGGACGGTACGGGCACGTGTGTGGCGCGGCATGGTCGACGGCAACGCGGGGGAACGCACGCTGGCCGAGCACAAGGCGATCTACCAGGCATTGGTGACGGGTAACTGCGCGCTGGCGCAGGCCGCTGCACTGATGCATGTGAGCACGACGGAGAAATGGTTGCGCAAGCAGCTGGTCGGCGCTGCCGGCGCCGAGTCCGGCACACTCGGCGATACAGGCGATACAGATGCCGACGACTTCGGCGCGGTGAGCGGCAGCGCGTGAAAGCAGCGTCCGTGTGAAAGCCGAGTCCTGTCTGACCGGTCACGTATGACGCCATGACTGGTCGACAGGGCCGCTGAGCTCCGCGCGGGGTGGCAAAACCCGTGATCAGCGCGACCCGCGCGGAGCGGTCCGTAAGCGCCTAGGCGGTCGTCATCCGAGCTTCCATTGCTGGTTGCCGCCACCGTTGCACGTCCACAGTTCGACCTGGGCCCCGTTGGCGGTGGATGCTCCTGTCACGTCCAGGCAGAGCCCTGATTGGGCTCCGGTGACGGTGCCGTTGGAGTTGGTGTTCCACTGCTGGTTGGCGCCGCCGTTGCAGGACCAGGTCTCCACCTTGGTGCCGGGGGAGGTCTGGTTGTTGTATGCGTCCAGGCAAAGGGCGGTGCCGTTGACTGTGGCGGTCAGCTGGTTGGAGGAGGTGTGGGTCCAGGACTGGTTGGCTTGGCCGCTACAGTCCCAGATCTGTAGCTGCGTGCCCAGCGTGGTGCTGGAGTTCGGTATGTCCAGGCACTTGCCGGAGCCGACCGCGTGCAGCGGGCTGCCACTTCCGCCACCGCCACCGCCAGTGCTGTGGCTGACGGTGAAGTTGTCGTTGCCGCTGCCGCCGCCCCAGGCTTCGGTTGCGAGGATCTGGTAGTTCATGGTGCCGAGGTTCATGCCGTGGCTGGACCAGGCGTTGAAGAAGTTCTGGGTGGTGATGGTGCCGCTGCTGGTCGGCGAGGTGCGGATCGCAAGGTACTGTTCGAACGTCGCGGTGCCCTGGATCGACGGCTGATTCACCTGCTGGTGCTCGTAGATGCTGTACGTGCCGCCGTCACTGGTCATCTGGCCCATGTACGTGCCGGCCGTGTTCGGGGACCCGTTGTAGTCCTCTTCCACGTAGTACTCGACCAGCGGGTTGGTCGACCAGCCGTACAGCGAGATCAGCGTCGTACCGCCGGACGCGCTCAGGGTGCTGGAGAAGCTGATCGTGTGGTTGCTGCCCGGGTTCCAGCCCACGCCGGCCACGAAGTCGCCGATACCGCTCCACGTGCTGGTGTAGCTGGTACCCGAGTTGAGCGTGATACAGGCGGAACCCTGGCCGTTGGACCACATCTGGTAGTAGTTGCCACCGGAGTTGCCCGTCTGGTTCGAGCAGATCTGAGTGGCGGCGTTGGCGGTGGTGGGCATGAGCGTCATGGCCGCGGCCACCACGGTGGCGACGGCGGCGGTGGTGACGCCGCTGATCAGCAGCCTGATGCGGCTGCTTCTGCGGTTCTTCGGGCGGACGGAGGCGTCGTCCACGTGTGTGCTCCTTCTCCATCGAAGGCTGTTGGGGACTTGCCGGGACTTGCATGGTGGGATCCGGCAGAAACCTGGCGTGTGGCGGCAAGCGCGTAGGGGCGGACATCTGTCGATGCGGGAGTATCAGCCCGCCGACGTCGGATTGGCAACAACTTCCGGAACTGTTTCCGAAACGCCGAGCACGGTACGGTATGGCGGAGCGATGCTTGACCTGGGAAAATAGCTCGGCTGTCTGGACCTGCTTCGAATCCGTTCGATGGAAGTTGCAAAGCGCGCGGCTCGGCGCAGGATAGCGAAGTCGAAACTTTCGGGCACGGCGAGCGGATAGCACGAAGGCGATGCTTCACGTCTCCGTTTGGTCGCTGTCTTGCCGCTCACGGTGCCTGTGTGCTGGTGGGGCCGTCTGGTGCGGGGTCATCGTGCGTGCGTCCGGGCGCTCGGCGAGCATGGCCGTCGTCGTGGCGACTGTCGGGTCTCCGAGTGTCTGGAGGGGCTGCACCATGGCGTGGATCAGGAGTCGAGGGATCAGGCACGCATAGCACTGTCCGGCTCGGCGCTGACGCTGGGGCATTGGATGCGCTGGAATGTGCGTAGCAGGCCGATGCAGATGCCACGGGCGCCGACCTCGCTCAATAAGCGCCGTGCGGGTGAAACTTACCCTTGGAAACTCAGGCCGCATCAGCCGAACTCGCTGTGTTCCGCTCAAGCATCCGATCCATGTTGCGAACTCGCGGCACCTGCGAAGGCCTCGAACTGAAACGCTCAACTGACGTTCGGCCGGGCGTCCTGAGGGGGAAAAGTCAGGACAGAGTTAGTGCTACGGGTGCGGACGGTGCTTGAGGGCGGCGGCGAGGTTGCTGAAGAGAGCGGCGTGGCGACGCTGCCACCCGATCAACAGGAGGGAAGCAACTCGTGGTTCATGCCGCCGTCCCGGCCGCTCTGTCCAATCACCGATTCCCAAGGCGGCACTTCGATGATCTCTGCGCAGGTCTGGGAAGCGCGGAAGCTGTAACAGAGCTCTGGCAGACCCAGCGCAGCCGGCGGTTGCTGCTCATCAACGCGGTGTTCGACGCTGCTGCCGGCGACGATGTGCTTGGGCCACTCCCGCCGGTGTCGACGGCTTGGGAAGCGTTGCAGCGGGCGGAAGTCGCAGCACCGGAGGCCGTCGCCGAAATTCTCCTTCACCCACAGGTGGGGAGCTGGGCTGCATACACTCTGCGCCGATATCGGAAGGGTGTACAGGGGCAGGCCTCTACTCCGCTGTGGGTGGACTTCGGCACTCTGCACGCCATCGCACTGCTCGCTGCGGCGCGTTCCGGTTCGACCTGGCGAACCCGGCTTTCCGTGCGAAACGGACGTGTCATGCTGCCTGGGCTCGGAATGGCAACGCTGCCAGGCGTTCCACGTCACACGTATGTCGAGGCGCAGGCGGGACCCGGCGAGATCCGGCTGCGTGGGGCTGATCCGGCTGCTGCCGGATTTCAGATCGCCGTCTCGTCGTGGGCGGATGCCGCCACCGAGGCTGCGGGATGGTGGGCGCTGCGCAGCTTGCAGGTCGGCGAGGATCCACAGCTGCGGGTGTGGCTTGACGATCTCGACCCGTTCCGAGATCTGGCCGATCCCGTCGAGCCGGATCGGCTCAGCGAACCGGATGTCATTCGCTGGCACAAGCTGCTGGACGAGGCGTGGGCGTTGCTGTGCGCGAATGATCGTGGGCTGGCCCAGGCGATGGCTGTCGGAGTCACTTCGCTCGTACCGCTGCCGACTGTGGAGGGCTGGGGGACAAGGAGCGCCTCGACGGGAGAAGCGTTCGGCAGCGTTCTCGTCTCGCAGCCATTCGATGCGGTCACTCTCGCGGTCGCGCTTGTGCATGAGTTCCAGCACACCAAACTTGGCGGGCTGATGCATCTCGGACCATTGCGTAACCATGACGGCGACAATCTGTTCCACGCGCCCTGGCGTGATGATCCGCGACCACTCAGTGGACTGCTTCAGGGCATCTACGCGTTCGCGGGAATCGCCGCGCTCTGGCGCGATCTGCGGGCGTCGGTACACAGCGCGGACCGTGTCGGCCGGCGGACGGCGGATTTCGAGTACGCATATACGAGGCGGCAGGTGGAGGCGGCCCTGCGCACCGCGGTCGAGAGCGGTGATCTGACACCGTGGGAGCGGAATCTGATGGACCGCCTGGCCGCCCGGGTCTGGGCATGGCTGGCAGAGACGGTGCCGGAGGAGTCGGTTCGAACAGCGGCGCTGCTCGCGGACAGTCACCGAGCGGGATGGCGGATCAGGCACACCCGTGCCGCATCTGCGGACATCCGTCTGATGACGGACGCTTGGATAAGCGGACGGAAGCGCGCGCTGTCTGCGCGTCCGGCGCATGTGGAGCCGGACGCAGTGGGAAAGCAGTGGTCTTCACGAATGGCGGTGCTCGCTCGCCGCGTAGTCGCCAATCCTGAGGCACCGTCGTTGAAAGGCATCGCGACCGAGCCCCCAGCGGACGCTGATATCGCATTGGTCCGCGGCAACGGGGTCCTGGCACGAGGCAGATACATGGCTCGATTGGCGGCGAACCACGAGGATTTCGACGCGTGGGTCGGGCTCGGCCTCGCGGACGATTCGTGCAGAGCGCTGGTCGAAAGGCCCGAACTCGTGCGAGCGGTGTTCTCGCAACTCGTCGAGCGCGGTCTTGACCCGGATCCGGCGGCACTCGCCTCATGGATAGGCGATGCCCTGGGCTTATGAGGCCTCCAGCCAGTTCTGCCGGATCACGGTCTCGATACGTTCGTAGTCCGCGGTAGTCGAGCCGAGAGTCAGCTTGAGTGCCTCAAGCAGGGCATCGCGGCCACCCGGAATTCGCTCGCAGGTTCTGACGAGCCCGACGACGTGGATGCGTGCAGTCACGCTGTCGGGTACCGCAGCGCGGATCTCTCCGGGCAGTTGGGCCAGGACCGCACGGCGTTGATAGTCGTCCATGATGATCGGCAGCGTGAGCAGCGCATCGACTATCGCCTGAAATCCATTCGCTGTAGTCGCAGTCGCGACCACATGGCTGCCGAAGGGCGGGCAGACCGCGAGCAGACTACTGATATAGGCGCTGGCGGTGAGGGCGGCATAGTCGTGCCATGCGTCGGTCTTGGTCCGGTTATCGCAGTAGTCAGAGATACCGCGCACCTCGAACCAGTGCCGATCATGGGTTTCCGCGGCGGCTGCTATGCCCGCTCCTTCCATTTCCACGGCGATCACGTTGTGTTCCGACGCGAGCCGATCCCGAAACGCCGCGTCCCGCAGCAGGATGTCCGAACTCCCGAGTGCGCCGCGCCAGATCCGCGGACGTCGCACACCGTCCCGCGCCCCCGCGAGTCCCGGTCCATCCGCACTGGCCTGCGCGACCGGCCACGCCTTGTGCAACGGATCCGCCTGCGCGGGAGGCCGTCGGAATCGGTCGTGACGAATCGCCGCGGCTTCCAGATGGGCGTGCCACGGCTCGTTACCCCCGAGCGCCATCACCTGGAGTTCGCGATCAGCGCGGACCAGGGCCGCCGAGATGCCGGAAACAGGGCGCCGCAGTGAATCGACACCTTCCACGCGGCGAACATGGCCGTAGTCGACGATTCCGCCGGTCGCCACCACGACGTCGCCCAGGCGCACGTCGCGCTGGAGGTCGCCAGGCCTGGGAATGCCGCCGGCGATGCCGCACATGATGAGTACGCGCAAGCCGGGAAAGCTGCGCACCATGTCAGTGCATATGGACGCCGCGCCCCGTGTGCCGTCCTGAGTCTGGAGTGCGACAACCACGTGATGCGGACGAGCGGGATCTTTACTCGGCAGCGAACCTGAGCGATAGTAATGAGGGTCCTGTCTTACAGTCTGGTCCGACACAGCATCGAGGAATGCTTCCAGCGCCGCATACTCCACCGGCAGCGCGGTGACGATGCCGATGTGGATGTCGGAGTCGTCGCGGCGCGGGTTGACCGGGCTGTCGGATGGCCGGATCATTCGGATTCCAGGTCGTTCCAGGTGATCCGGCTGACGGCTGAGGCAAGCCGGCCTGGCGCTGGCGAGGAGGAAATGGGGAGGCGGAGGCTATGACCACGCACGACACTGCGGCTGGGATCGACGTTTCCGGGCGAGTGAGCGCCTCGGGTCTCACGGAGCCACATCGCGAAATCACCCCCGATGTTCCGGCTCTCATTCTATCGGCGGAGCCCGAAATGCCGGAAGCGTCGGTCGAGACCGAACTTCTGGATCTGTCCGAAGTCTCCCTGTCGACTCTGCGTCTGATCGACTATGCCATCTTGAGCTCGTCAGTTCACCGGATCATGACACAAGTGGACCGGCCACGCGCGAACATTGGCACCGAACCGCCTAAACGCGTTGACTGACCGTACGTCCTGTCCTGCTCAGCTTCAGTTCTTAGCTCCGCCAGGGCTGATCACAACGGCATGGGATCCACGTCGCAGTCGGCTCGCACGCTCTGAAGGGCATTCAGCGTGGCCGGATGCCTTTCGCCGAGTACGCGACGATAGCCGGTCATCGTGTCTGCCAAGATTCGGTCGGCCTCATTGACTCGCCCCAGCGCTCGAAGATCCAGTGCGAGATTCACACTGCACGCGAGTGTTGACGGATGCTCGGCACCGAGTACGCGCTCGGATCTGGCCAATGTGTCGATATCTTGTTCATATGCGGCCTGGTGCTCGCCCAACGTGTACAGATCGCTGGCGAGATTTGTAGCGCAGGTGAGTGTTACAGGGTGGTTCGCACCCAAGGTCTCGGCCATCTTGTCCAGCGCTTCCTTGTCTAACTGATGAGCCTGTTCAGTCTCACCACGCAGGCGCAGCACGATCGCCAGGTTCGTCTGTGCCGAGAGTGTGTACGAGTGACGGTCACCGAACGTACGCAGATATTGGGTTAGAGCCTGCCCGCCGAGTTCCGCAGCCGCGTCGAAGTCGCCAGAGTGGCGTAGATCGATGGCGTGGTTCACCGCTGCCGAAAGGGCATTCGGGTAGGTTTCGCTGTAACGGCGGCGGTACTTCTCCAAAGTCTCTGCCGACAGCGCGAGCGCCGCCGGGTGGTCGCCGGCCTTGCGGCGCGCCACGGCCAGGGAGCGAGCGGCGCGCAATCCCCCCGGTGAATCCGGCCCAAATGCGGCTACATGTTGGCCATACACATCCTCCTGGCGCCTTCGCGCGTCGAGGTAGTGGCCGCGCTCACGGATGTCGATGACCAATGCACCGAGAGAGTTGAGGGTTTCATCGTGATCTGGCCCGAGAATGGTGCGCCGATGCTCGTATGTTTTCAGATCATACTTCTCGGCTGTGGTGAAATCCCCGAGCAGCCGTAAGGACACGGCGAGTTGGTTCGCGCATTTGAGCGTTGCGGGGTCGTCTTCGCCGAGTACGCGCTCAGCAATGTTCAGCGCACTTTGGGCAAGCTCTCTGGCCGTGGAGAAATCACCGATGATGAGGTTGGTAGCCGATACAACGGTCATTGCGTCGATCGTTCCCTCGTCCTCATCGCCATGTGTCTGTTTATAGAGCTCCAGAGTGCGTTGGTTGAGGGTGTTGGCTTCGGAGTATTTGCCGTTGGTCCGTCGCATCCAGCCGAGCCATTTGGCGACACGGAGCGTATGCGAATCCGATTCACCTCGGTCGCGGATTCGGCAGTCATACGCTTGTTGGATGAGCGCCTCGCTGCCCTCGTGGTCGCCCCAGTAGTAGAGGAACCGCGCCACACTGTCCACGAGTTCTTGGACCCTGGGATCCGGTGATTCGACCGCTTTCGACACGAGAACGTGCGGGTACAGCGCCTGATAGCGCGGCCATTCCGCGCGGACACTCGGATTGTTGGGGTTGTTGTTCGCCAACAGGGTGTGCGCGCCGTGGCGCATCGTCTCACGGCCCGCGTCATCCAGCCCTGCGATCAATACCGCTTGGATGAGCCGGTGGATCTGGAGAGTGTTGTGCCGGTGGTCATAGCGTGCGAGAGCGTAGCGCTGTATGTCGCGGATGGCGCGGCTCAGCCGAAAGGAGTCGCTGAGCACGGCGTCGAGCGCCGGAGTGATCGGGGCGACTGGTGAGGCGACGAGCAGATTGCGCGCAATGGGTTCTGGTGCGAAGAACGAGCAGACTCGCAGGAGTTGCAGGGCGCCCTCGTTGACTTCCTGGAGCCGGTCCAGGGATACCTTCCACGCCGCGGCCACCGTGCGCCGGTAGTCGGGCGAGGGAGCGACGTCGAGCAGTTCGATGCGGTTGTTCTCGATCAGACGGAGGTACTCGTTGACGGGCATGCCGGTCGCGACGTACCAGGCGGCCGCGTGCTCGACCGCGAGGGGGAGGTCTCCGAGCGCATCCGCGATGCGATCCGCGTCGCGAAGCGACAGTTCGGAACTGCGGTTGCGCAGGAACTCGACGCTCTCCTCCCGGGTGAACACGTCGACTTCTAGTACGTCGGTGATTCGCGACCAGTCCAGGTCTCGCGAGGTCACGAGTATCTTGCCCGCTCCACCGGTCGGAAAATACGCTTGAACGTCATCCGGGGCACCGGCGTTGTCAAAGACCAGAAGCCATCGCTTGTATGGAAGGCTGCCGGTGCTCAGTGCTTCGCGTACGGCGGGCACCGCCGTATTCGCCGTTGGCTCGACTCCGAGATCGAGCCGCTGGGCCAACTTGGTCAACGAGTCAAGGATCTGCCCGGGTTGCTCCGCCGACACCCACCAGATGAGGTCGTACTCGCCGCTGTGCCTGTGCACATATTCGATGGCGATGTGAGACTTCCCGACACCGCCCATACCGTGCAACGCCTGCGGCAGCACAGCCGTCTGTCGCGATTGCATCAGCCCGGTGTGCAATCTCTCAAGCAACTCCTCACGGCCGGTGAAGTTCGGGTTGCGTTGCGGTACATCACCCCAAACGAGCGGTAGTTTCCCTGCATGCCGCTCGGTCGAAGTGACAGCGGACATCATCTCTCCTAGTGAGAAGTCTCCCAGTGGCGCGCTCGCGTCGGCGTCACCTATTGCATCTGACTGTAAGTACTCGTCGGTTGCCACGTCGGCGGCCACATCAGAACGGGCTTCGGTTGGCCGGGCTCGCCGGTTGATGGGCTGATCGGGTGAGACTTCCGCACTTACTGGGTGATGACTTCCGGACGCCGCCGCGCGCAGCTCACCGAATTCTTCGCTGAGACGTCGGCGGGCGGCTTCAGCATCGACCCATTTCCTCAATTCGCCGCTGAGTTGACTCGCAAGCATCGAGGCTATCCGGTCAATGAATACAAGTGCAGCGGGAATGTGGCTTCGATAATCGGCCTGCGCTCCGAGATGATCGAAGGCCTGAACGAGCCCCTCGATCTTGGTGGGGAGCCGGAACTCCACCTGGTCGAGGGCCTGTGCCAACGCGTCCGGATTGCCCAATTCCATCTCCGCGCGCCGTAGCAGTTCGCGCACCTGCGCGGCCTCCCCGTCGGGAAGCAGGCTGAGTAAGGACGCTGACTCAATGAGGTGCGCTGCGCGCTTGGAGCCGGGCGCCTCGGGCGCCATGGTCATCAGGGCATTGTGAAGTGCGTGCAGGCCACGGGGGTGGCCCAGGCAGGTCAGCACGATCTCGACGACGTGCAGCCGTGTCTCGTTGCGCTCCGTGACCTCCGGGAACGCGCCGAAGTCCCGACGAACCAGATTGACGAGCAGCCGGCGGTCCGAGAGCGCGGCCATGAAGGGGATGTCGACCAGAGCCGCGACAAGCGCGTCGCGCAGTTCGGCTCCGGGATCGTCGCTGACTGAGCTTCGAGTCAAGACACTACCGCCCCATGCTCACAGCCAGGTAGCCCCTGCTGTCGATCGTCGATCGGCGGCAGGGCGTGGCGCTCGTTGAAGATTGTATGGAAGCGTACTGTGACGCTGCTCGAATGTGAAGAAGTTTGGCGTCCGAGCGACGCCGACTCTGCGCCGCAGAACCGCCCGCAGGGGACCTTAGCGACGCGGCTCGTGGATGGCAATTTCGAATATACGAAACATTCGGCCCGGCAATCGGGTGAATAGGTGGCGGGAGATTATTCGAGATGGTCTTGGCTTTGACTCGGAACGGAGAGTGAAGCTCTTCTATACTTGCCCAATCCTGCATAGCGCGACACATATGGCGGTGGTGGCGAATGAGCGCATTGAGGCGCTTGTGAAGTCTCGTGAAGCAGGCACGGCGCGCCGAGAGCGCTTCGGATCAGCCCTGCGCCAACTGCTCTATACGGCTGACCAAGTGGTCGCTCGGCAGGCCTAATCGCCTTCGGATCGCCAGTGCCTCGTTCAGTGACTCGACTGCCGCCGCGCTGCCGCCCTCCTCGCTGGCATAGGTTTCGCCGATGCCCTCGCGGGCGTCGGCCTCCTCGACGGGGGCGTCGATGGCGCGGGCGAGATCCAGAGCCTGAACGTAGAGGGATCGGGCCTGCTGGGTCATTTCGGCGCTGGTGGCACGTGCGTCGCCGGATGCGACAGCCGCAGAGGAAGCAGTCGTGACGATGAGAGCGGATGCATGGCGGTTGAGCGTCTCGGCTTCGCCACGACGATCGCGCATCTCGCGGAAGAGAGTGAGGGCTCGGCGATACGCCGTGGTGGCTGCTCTCGTGTCGCCGGCTTGTTGACGCAGAAGGCCCAGCTCTTTGAGGGTGTCGGCTTGGCCGAGGCGATGGCCGAGGAGCGCGTAGAGTTCCAGCGCGCGCTCTTGGGCTCGGGCCGCCTCGCTGGACTTGCCGGCGCGCCGGAGGATTCGGCCCTGATCGCGCAGGACATTGGCTTGCCCCAGCTGATGACCGGTGTCGAGGTAATGCTTCAGTGCCTGTTGCTGCGCGCTGTCTGCGGCGATTAGATCTCCGATCTGCTCGTAGGCGCGGCCCAGGTCGTTCAACGCCGTCGCCTGGCTGATGGGGTCGTCGGCCGTTCGGCACAGGTCGAAAGCGCGGCGGTGGGCTTCGACCGCGCCGGCCGGGTCGCCGAGAAGTCTGCGCACACGACCGAGACCGTTGAGTGCTCCGGCCTGTCCGAGGAGGTCGCCGACCTGTTCGAGCAGCGCCAGTGCCTGGTCGAAGGCCTGCACCGCCGAGGAGTAGCCGGCTGTGAGCAGGAAGATCCTGCCGAGGCCGTCAAGCGCGTTCGCTTCGCCTTGGGCGTGGCCGATCTGCCGGTAGAGCGCGAGTGAACGTCGCTGAGCTTGCTCGCCCGCGACGTAGTCGCCGACCTGGCGGCGGACTCTGCCGAGACTGTGGAGCGCGGTTGCTTGTCCGTACGCGTCGCCGATGGATTCCGCCGCTTCTGCGGCCCTTGCATGCAGGCTCAGTGCGTATGACCACGGTCCTTCGATGTACAGATATCCGTGAAGAGCCGCCGAGAGAGCGATCACGTGTTCCGATTTGCCGTGCACCAGCGCTTCTTCGACGCACGCGGCGAGGTTGGGCAGCTCGGTCCGCATCCATTCGGCGGCTTGGCCGCGCGTCTCCAGTGCCGGCTGCTCGCGGGGCGGGTATGCGATGGGGATCGAGTAGCGGGTCGTCCGGCGTGCGAGGTGGCGGTCAGCAGCCTGCGCAGTACTCAGGTAGTAATCGAAGAGCCGGGTGCGGACGAGGTCGAGGGAGCGGAGAGTCGGCGGCTGGGGAGTGGATGACGACGGGAGGGGAGACGGATCGGGAGTCGGTGAGGCGCAGCCGAGCCGGACGGCGCGTTCCTGAGCGTGCGCGCGGATCAGGTCGTGAAATCGGTATCTGCCGGGGACGGGTTCACTCAGCAGATTGTGATCGACCAGCTCTTCGAGCCCTCGGGACGCCGCGGCCAGGTTGTCGGCGAGCATCGCGGCCGCCGCGTAACCATCGACATCAGGACCTGGATGAACGCCCAGGCGATGGTACAACTGCTGTGAACCGTCGGCCAGGGCGTCGTAGGAGAGATCGAATACTGCCGAAAGGTCTCGTTCGCCGTCGCTTAGCGCGGCAAGCCGGTCGCGTTGGCCGCGCAGCAGTCCCGCGAGGTGGTCGAGTCTCCAGGCGGGCCGGTGGTGCAGCAGGGCGGCGGCGATGCGTAGCGCGAGGGGCAGGTGCGCGCACAGGTTGATGATCTCGTCCAGCGCCGGGTCGCCTGCCGGTATCTGCCCTGGTCCGGCCACGGCGCGGAAGAGCGCCACAGCGTCGGCGGTGGGCATGAGCTCTAGCGAGAGGCTATGAGCATCATCGAGCCCTTTCAGTCTCTTGCGGCTGGTGATGAGGACAAGGCACTCAGGCGTGCTGGGAAGCAGCGGCCGCACCTGGCTTTCGCTACGAGCGTTGTCCAGCAGTATCAGGGTGCGCGTGCCTCTCAATCTGCTGCGGAAGAGTGCGGCGCATTGATCCAAGTCGTCAGGGACGTATTCGGGCATGACGCCGAGTGCACGGAGGAAGCCGTCCAGTACGTCGGCGGGAGCGCGGGGTGGGTAACCGCGGGTGTAGCCGTGCAGGTCGGCGAAAAGGTGGCCGTCCGGGTACCGCTCAGCAAGGCGGTGTGCCAGATGCACGGCTAGCGCGCTCTTTCCGATTCCTGCCATGCCGTCGATGGCGATGAGCCCGGGGCTGGCATGGGATGGTGCGCTGACCGGCGACATCATCTCCGGATGTGCTGGTCCAGGGTCGTGTGGCGGAGGGAGAAGTCCGAGTAGACCGCTCAATTCGGTGGTACGGCCGGTGAATACGCGAGTGTCCGCAGGCAGCTGGAAACGGCCGCCGCCATTGCGGGGCGGCGGATTGTTCGTGCGATGTGTGAGTGCTGCTGTCTGCGCCTCCCGGAGAGCAGGCCCGGGTTCCTGCCCCAGGTCAATCAGTGCTCTGGCTGCGCGGGCGGCGATCTGTGCGGCCTGGACGGACTCGCCTGCCGCGGTCAGGGCCTGGACCAGGGTGACGGCTAATGTCTCGCGTCCCGGATGCAAGAGCGCCGCGTCCCGCAGCAACGCCACGGATTCGTCCGGCCTTCCGGCATTGAGGTGTATCTCGGCGAGCATTCCCAGCGCATCCAGTCGACGCTGCGCCAGGACGTCCGCCTGGCGACGCAGCCAATCAGCGTCCAGATCGATCAGCGCGGTGGTGTTGCCGTGCCAGCAATCGAGTGCTTCACGCAAATGCACGGCGGCCTGCTCATCGTCATACGCTTCGCGTTCCCGAGTCGCCTGGCGTACGAGCTTATTGAATTGCTGCACGTCGAGCACGACCCGATCAGGAGCTATTTCGACGCGGAACCCTGGCCGCATCGACAGAAGTTGTAAACCATCCCCGAGCGGGGCCAACGCTCTGCGCAACCGGGACATGTACGCGGCCGCGAGATCATCCGCCGTCGCCGGGGGATCGCCGCCCCACGCGTACGCAATGAGGTTGTGCTTCGGGACGGTTCGGCCAGCGTGCAGTAAAAGCACTGCGAAAATGCTCCTGGACTGCTTCCCGCCGAGATCGAGCGGCTGACCGCGATGGTACGCCCGTACCGTTCCGAGCAGGCGCGCTTCAGCGCCGGGAACGGTGTTTCGGTCAGTTGGCCACAATAACAGCGTACTGCGAGAGCTGGTGCGGCGTCAGCCGCGGCCGCCGATCGCGGCTGGCCACAGCGGATTGCGAGGATCCGCGTCCTTCCCAATCGTACGCGCGGTCGCGCCTGACGCTCGTGTTTCGACAAAGGAGCAGTTCTCAGTCGCCTTTGTCGGCTATGTCTGCTGCTTCGTCAGCGGTGTTCAGCTCTCTCACTTGGTTCTCTTCGAGGAAGGCCCTGGCGGCGATCCGGGAGACTCGCCCGCGCTCCCAGCACAGTCGGCAGCTGACCGGGACCTGCGAGCCTTGCCGCACGACCCGACCAACCCCCGCGCAAGCAGGGCATTGCACGATGAATCTGTCGTGCGGCCGGCGAACCGTGCTGTCAGCTGCCCCTCCGTCCGTCGAGGCTCCCATGCGGGACCGGTCCTGCCGGCCGCTCGTCCCGATGCCTTCGATTCGCTTGGAATTCGTCCGGGTGGTCCATTCGTGCTGCGGGAGCCATCGCAGGTTGTCTCTACGATCCAGTGACCGTGTCATCCTTCAGAGTCCCTCCTGCGTGCCTTCAGGTTGCCGGTGCTGCATGGTTCGAGGATTGCAGCCCGTGCCGGGAATCTGGCTGTAAGGAACCTGCAAGGCGAATGGCAGGAGCGGCGCAGGTCGACCTGAGCCGGGTGGCCCGCTGCTGAAGGAGACCGGGTGAGAGCGCGGTGTGGGTCGGCGGATTGCCGTCACGTCGATCGTGGAGGCAGTTGGCGTGTTGCTCGCGGCGGCTGTGGCCACGTCCGAGCACGGTGGCGGACGGCGTCGAACTGGTGGCGCTCGTCGGCAACACTGCGACGAACGCAGCTGTTGGTACGTTCCTTGGCCGACGTCGATCGGCTAGTCGGTCAGCGCCCGGCCTTACCCCATCCGTGATCGGTCACGATGTCAGAACCCAGTCGGAACCTGATTTCGTCAGGCTCGTGTGTTGCTTGTAGCACGACTTCGCGGATGCGGCGGAGTGTGGCTGCTAGGCGGCTCTCGTCGATGTTGGCCAGGGCTAGGCGCAACGCGTTCGGGGGGTGCGGGGTGACGGCGAATGCGTCGGCGGTGGAGACGAGGATGCCCTCGTTCGCGAGTAGGTGTGCGACGTGGTCGCTGCGTGCTTCGGCTGGTAGGCGTAGCCAGCCGGAGTACGCGGTCGGATGTGAGGTGTAGTCGAGGCCGGGGGCGGTTAGTTCGTGTGCGGCGATGGTTTGGCGGCGGCGGGCGTCGGCGCGGCGGTCTGTTTCGAGGTCGGCGACTGTGCCGTCGCGTAGCCAGCGGGTTGCCAGGGCTGCGACTAGGCCGGGTGTTCCCCAGCTTGACGCGCGTAGGGCGCGGGTTATGGCAGGGATCAGATGGTCTGGGGCGACCAGGAATCCGAAGCGCAGGCCGGTCGCAACGTTCTTCGACAGGCCGGCTGTGTACACGGTGCGTTCCGGTGCTCTTGCTTGCAGGGGTTGTGGCGCGCGGGGGTCGAGGAATGCGTAGGTGCCGTCTTCGAGGATCACGCAGTCTCGTTTGCGGGCGATGGCGACTACGCGGTCTCGGTCGCTTGCCGTTATGACGGAGCCGAGGGGGTTGTGCACGGTCGGCATCAGGTAGATCGCTGAGACGCGGCGCTGGTTGCAGAGTGCTTCGAGGTCATCAAGGTCGCTGCCTGACGCGTAGCAGTGGATTGCGGCGAGTTCGATGTGGCGTGTGGCGGCGACCAGCTTGATGCCGGGGTACGTGAGTGTGTCGACGGCGACCACTTGGCCGGGGGAGGTGATGGCGCTGAGGGCGACGTCCAGCCCGTGCTGCGCTCCGCCGGTGATCAGGACGTTGGCGGGCGGGACGTCGATTTGGTGGCTCAGGAGGTATGTCGCCACCGCTGCCCGGTCACGCTCGCGGCCGCCTGGCGGTTGTTGGGCGAGTAATGCGTCGAGGCTTCCTACTGCGGCCAGATCGCGCAGCGCCTGCCTGAGCTGGTTGCCTTGGTGCGCGGCGAGCGGCTGGTTGAACGACAGGTCGGCCACCCGCGTACCCAGCGGCAAGCGCCGCGTGTCCAAACCGCCGTAGCCGCTCTGGTCTCGGACGAACATGCCGCGGCCGGGTTCTCCGGCCACCAGCCCCGCGGCGGACAGTTCGGCGTAGACCTTGCCCGCTGTCGCCAACGCGACGCCGCGGTCCCGCGCTAGGTCGCGGTGCGTCGGCAGACGCGTGCCGGGTGCCAGTGTCCCGGCTCGAATGGCTGCGGCGAGTTCGTCGGCGATGGCCCGGTACCGCTGTGTCCGCATTGCTGGTTCCTGGATCTGCGCAGGGCTGTAGCTAGGACAATTCTTTGATTGTCCTACCGTATGGCTTCTAGGGTGCTGGTACCTGAGCTGAAGGGGTTTCGTGTGGCCGTGACCGTCCGTGACCTGCCCGTTTTGGAGTACTTGCAGCGACAGCTGGCCGGAGCGCTCGAACCTGGCGACCGCACCCATCTGCGCTACCCGACCGCGATCTCGCGGACGCTCGGGCTTGAGCTCGTCGAGGTCGGGCCGGGTACGGCGTCGGTTCGAGCCGTCGTCGACAGCGCCACGCACGGCAATCAGCAGGGGACCGTGCACGGCGGGTTCCTGGTGGAGTTGGCCGATGCCGCCATCGGTACGGCCCACTCCACCGTGATGCTGCCCGGCGAGTCGTTCGCCAGCATCGACATCCGCGCCGTGTTCCTGCGGCCGGTGTGGACGGACACGCTGATCGCCACCGCACGTCCGTCGCACGCTGGTCGGACCATCACGCACTACGCGTGCAAGATCGTGCGTGGAGATGGTAAGCCGGTTGCCACGGTTACCAGCGCGGTCATGACCCTGCGCGGTGAGCAAGCTGCGGGCCGTTAGTTAGCTACGCGGTGGGCGCGTAGTTGGCGTTACGCGGTGGGCGCGGCGTAGGGCGCGTGCGGCGCTGACGGCCAGCAGCGCGAGGGTCGCAGCTTCTGCCAGGACGCTGACCAGTGCTTGCGGTGCTGGTTGCAGGCCGTGTTCGGTGAATCCGAATACGCCGATGGTGCGTGACGCCGTGAAACCGGCGAGGGCGCCGAGTGCGGTGGCCGCAGCGCCGAGCTCGATGAGCACGGACGGACGCGCGACGGTGCCTGCGAGGAGCAGAGTGGCTAGGGCGAAGGACGCTGCGGCTTGGAGTAGAAACAGCACGCCGACGATGTGGATATAACGATATCCGTCGATGTAAAGCTGGGCATGGATGTAGCCGCTGGTGGTGAGGGTGGCGGCTGACAGGGCTGCGAGCGAGCGGGTGGGGAGGTCGGCGGCGGCGGTGGCGGTGGCTGGGGTGCCGGGTTTGGCGTTGGCGTTGGTGTCGGCGGTCAGGTCGCCTGCGTTGATCGGGGTCATGTCAGCCTCAGGTCGGTGATCGCGAGACTCGTCTCGCTCTTCTGATACGCGACCGTTCGGATGCCCAGCGCGGATTGCAGTTGGCCGGCCGGCAGGACTTGCGGGGTGGGAGCGGGTGCCGTGCCCGGCTTGGGCAGCGGGTACGCGGTTGTCGTGGCGGAGTGGAACGTGACGTTGCCTTCGACTCGCGTGAACAACTGGTGTACGTGCCCGTTGAGCGCGGTGACGGACGCGAAGCGTTTCAGCAGACTGAGAACCTGGAGCGCGTCGTCGGTGCTCCAGCCCCACTTCGGGAACATGGCGAACAGCGGGATGTGGCTGAACAGCACGATCGGAGTGTCGGAGGACAGGCCCGCGACGTCCTTGCGCACGAAGTCGATCTGGTCCGCGCCCAGGTGCCCCAGCTTCTCCAGGCTCAGGGTGTTGACCAGGGCGATGAAGTGCACTCCGTGCGTGTCGAAGCTGTACCAGCCCTCGCCTTCGGTGCCTTCGGCGAAGGCGGCGCGGTAGGCGCGGCCCTGGTCGCCGACGGAGTCGTGTTCGCCCGGGACGGTGAACACGCGGTCGGTGCGCAGTCCGGTCATCATCTGCTTGACCTGGTCGAACTGCGCCGAGGTGGACAGGTGAGTCAGGTCGCCGGTGTGCATGACGAAGTCGGGCCGGAAGCTCAGCGTGTTGATCTGGTCGATGGCGCGGTCGAACGAACCGGTCACGTCGGTATTCGCCGGGCCCTTGAATCCGATGTGGCTGTCGGAGATCTGCACGAACCGCAGGGTTGCCGGATCGGCGGGCAGCGCTCCGGCGGCGGTTGGGGCGGACGTGGAGTCGCGGTCGCTCGCGATGTGGCTGATCACTTCGCCGCCGCTGATGGTGAGCACGACGGCGGCGCCGAACCAGCCGGTGTGCCGGGCCAGTTGGCGGCGGGTCATGCCCTGCCCGTCTGAACGCTCGGGCTGCGCGGGGCCAGCGGTGAATTGGTTCTGGTTCACGGGATCACCGTCACCGTGGCGGTCATGAAGGGGTGGATGGTGCACAGATAGCCGTAGGTGCCGGGCGTGGTGAACGTGTACGAATAGCTCTGCCCGGTGCTGAGCGCAGCGGAGGCCAGCGGGCCGGTGTTGTTCTGGCTGGTGACCGTGTGCGCGTCCGAGTCCTGATTGGTCCAGGTCACCTTCGTGCCCGCCTTCACCGTCAGCGCCGCCGGGGCGAACGCGAAGTTCCTGATGGCGATGGTGTTGCCTGAGACCGGAGCGGCGGCTGTACCTGCGGACCCTGATGGGGGCGTTGCCGGGTCGCTCATCGTCATGCCGGGCATTGGCGATCCGGTGCCGTCGACTGGACCGGTGGCGGTGGATCCGGGCATCCCGGCGAGCGCGGACTGTCCCGCGCCGGGACTGATCCCGGTCTGGGACGCGGCGGCCGTGTGCGTGGAGGCGGAGCTGGAGCAGCCGGCCGACGTCAGGCCGATCGCCAGCAGGAGAGCGGCCCACGCTGTCGCGCGGTGCGTGCGGATGGTTGAAACCATGGCCCTGTTTTCTCGATCGAGACCGACCCCGTGGCGGGGTGCGCTGGAGGGGTGGAACGCCGAGCCGATCGGTCGATCATGCCGACCAAGCCGGTCAAGCGGATCGAGCGGAATCGGTCCGACACTCCACCGTGAGATACGGGGCCTGGTTACATCGCAGGTCGTGGGGTGATTTCTTGTACTGCTCCGGGCGCCGGCTCCGGTACTGCTCAGCCGAGGACTTCGCCGCCGTTGACGGGAAGCCGCGCGCCGGTGACGAACCGGGCCGCGTCGCCGGCCAGATACGACACCGCGGCGGCGATGTCTTCGGGCGTGCCGAATCGGCCCAGCGGGACGCCGGCCAGGTAGCCGTCACGGTCCTGTGGCGTGGCGTCGGCGTGGCGCTCGACCGGGATCCAGCCGGGGGCGACGAGGTTGACCGTGATGCCGTGCGGGCCGAGTTCCCTCGCCCACACGCGGGTCAGGCTCAGCTGCGCGGCCTTCGCCGCGGCGTAGGCGGACCATCCGGGCAGGGCCCGCTCGGGCATGTCGGAGCCGATCTGCACGATCCGGCCGCCGCCGCGCCGCTTCATCTGCGGCAGCACCGCCTGCACCAGCAGCGTCGGGCTCTTGACGAAGAACTCCAACTGGTCCAGGTGCGTCCGCCAGGTCAGTTCTTCGAGCGCGACGACAGGCTGCGGACCGGTCGCGTTGACTACGAGCACTTCGACCGGTCCGAGTGCGGCGGCGGTTCGCGCGACCAGTTCCGACACCTGCTGCTCGTCGGTCACGTCAGCGGCGACGGTCTCGGCCCTGCCGCCCTCGGCCCGGATCGACTTCACGACTGTTGCCGCTCGTTCGCGCTCGGCGGGTACGCCGGGCGGATAGTTCACGGCGACCGGCCAGCCGTCCGCCGCGAGCCGGCGCGCGATGAACGCGCCGAGCCCGCGTGAAGCGCCTGTCACCAGTGCGCTTCCGCGGTGTTCCGGTTCCGGACCTGCTGCTGCCTCTACCCGACCGCCAGCTCTATCAGCCTGCACACTCGTACGACCTCGTCGGCGGTGATCTCGGTTCCCGTCGGCAGTTGAATGACCTTGCCGGACAGCGCCTCGGTGCGAGTGAGCGGCCTGCGAACGTGGCGGCCCGGGTTGTCGCGGTACGGGCCGAGCCGGTGCACGCCGGGGTTGAAGTGCTTGCGCACCAACACGTTCTCGGCGGTGAGCAGCGCGGCGAGCTCGTCGCGGCTGAGGCTTGCGGAGGCAGGGTCGACCTCCAGGACCACGAACTGGTGGTTGCTGCGCTCGCCCAGCCCCGGCTGCCGCACCCGGATGCCCGGCACGTCCGCCAGGTGCTGTGTGTACAGCTCGTGGTTGGCGCGGTTCGCCGCCAGGATCTCCGGCATGTCCTCCAGCGAGGTCAGGCCCATCGCCGCGCACGCCTCGGGCATCTTCGCGTTGATCCCGGCCGCGGTGACGTCGCCGTCCGGGGTGAAGCCGAAGTAGTGCAGCGAGCGGACCTTCTCGGCCAGCTCCGCGTCGTGCGTGGTGATCGTGCCGCCTTCAAAGGCGTTGATGAACTTGGTGGCGTGGAAGCTGAACACCTCGGCGTCGCCGAAGCCGCCGATCGGCCGGCCGTCCACGGAACAGCCGTACGCGTGCGCCGCGTCGTACAGCAGCGTCAGCCCACGCTCGGCGGCGAGCGCCGGCAGGACGTCCACCGCGCACGGACGGCCCCACACGTGCACGCCGATGATGGCAGAGGTCTGCGGCGTGATCAGCTTCTCCACCTCGGCGGGGTCGAGGTTGGCCGTCTCCTCGTCGATGTCGCAGAACACTGGCGTGACGCCGAGCCACTCCAGGGCGTGCGCCGTCGCGACGTAGGTGAAGGAGGGCACGATCACCTCGCCGCGCAGCCCGCGCGCCCGGACCAGGATTTCCAGTGCCGAGGTCGCGCTGGTCAACGCCAGGCAGTGCTCGGTGCCCGCGGCCTCGGCGACCCTGGCCTCGAACTCCTTGACCAGCGGCCCGAAGTTGGCCAGCCAGCGCCGGTCCAGCGCCTCGCCGATCCGCTTGAGCACGCGGTCGGGGTTGAGCACGTTCGGCCGTCCGACGTGCAGAGCGTGGTCGAACTCCGGCTTGCCGCCGTTGATCGCCAGCTGCGCCCGGCTGTTCTTGGTCATCGCAGGCTCCGCCCGGCGAGGCTGTGCTCGATCATCGCAGCCCCCTGGCTGCGAAGCGGTGTTCGATCATCGCAGCCCCCTGGCTGCGAAGAAGTCGTGCACCGACTCTGCGATGTAGTCGATCATCTGCGTGGTCAGTCCGGGATAGACGCCGACCCAGAGCGTGCGCTCGGTGATCACGTCGCTGTTCGCCAGGTCGCCGCCGCCGACGCGGTACTCGACGTCCTGGTAGGCCGGGTGCCGGGTCAGGTTGCCGGCGAACAGCAGCCGCGTGCCGATCTTCCGGTTCTCCAGGAACGAAACCAGGTCGGCGCGCTCGAACGGCGCGTCGGGCTGGATCGTCATGATGAAGCCGAACCACGAGGGGTCGCTGTCCTTGGTCGCCTCCGGCAGCAGCAGCCAGGGCTGTTCGCCGATCTGGTCGCGCAGCCGCTGCCAGTTCTCCCTGCGCCGCCGGATGAACTCGGGCAGGTGACGCAGCTGGCTGACGCCGAGGGCCGCCTGGATGTCAGTGCTCTTCAGGTTGTAGCCGACGTGCGAGAACGTGTACTTGTGGTCGTAGCCGGCCGGCAGCGTGCCGAGCTGGTAGCCGAACCGTTTGTGGCAGGTGTCGCTCTCCCCGGGCTCGCACCAGCAGTCCCGGCCCCAGTCCCGGAACGACTCGATGATCAGCGCCAGCTGAAGGTTGTTCGTCAGCACGCAGCCGCCCTCACCGGTGGTGATGTGGTGCGCCGGGTAGAAGCTGACCGTCGCCATGTCGCCGAAACCGCCGGTGACCCGGCCCTGATACGTGGAGCCGACGGCGTCGCAGTTGTCCTCGATGAGGAACAGGTCGTGGTCGGCGGCGAGCTGGGCCATTTCCGCCACCTCGAACGGGTTCCCCAGCGTGTGCGCCAGGATGATCGCCCGGGTCCGCGGGCCGATCGCCTCGGCGACCCGCTGCACGGTGGTGTTGTACGTACCGAGTTCCACGTCCACGAAGACCGGGACCAGACCGTTCTGCACGATCGGGTTCACCGTCGTCGGGAAGCCGGCCGCGGCGGTGACCACCTCGTCGCCGGGCTTCAGCCGCATCTCGCCGAGCCGCGGCGAGGTGAGGGTGGAGACGGCCAGCAGGTTGGCCGAAGAGCCGGAGTTGGTCAGGTGCGCCTTTCGCAGACCGAGGAAGCGGGCGAATTCGCGTTCGAAGGTCTTGGAGCTGCGGCCGGCCGCGATACGCATGTCCAGGGCCGCCTCGACCAGCGCGACCCGGTCCTCTTCGTCGAGCACCGCGCCGGAGGGGAGGATCGGGGTGACGCCCGGCTCGAAGGGCCGCTCCGCAGCGTTCTCCTGGTGGTACTTGCGGACCAGTTCGAGGATCTCGTCACGTTCCTGTGCCGTCATCGTTCTCCCCACGGGTCGTCATCGATGCGGCCGCTCATGCTCTGCCCCGCGTCTGCCGGTGACGACCGCATGCTCCATCGTTGCCAGCGGGCCGACGGCGGGCTTCTCACAGCGTGCGCAGATGGCGAATCTACCGGGATTGACCACATATTCACCTGGTTAGCTTGATTCTGCGCGAATCCCTGCCGGGTTGGGCGGATTTACGTGGAAGGGCGGGGGCGCTTCAGCGCTGGTGGTCGGGGACGCGGGTGCAGCACGTCAGAGCGGCGGCGTTGTCCGCGGCCAGCGAGCGGGCGAGCACGAGCAGATCGGCCACGCGAGGGTCGCCGACGGAGTAGACCAGTTTGCGACCGTCGCGGCGGGCGGTGACGTAGCCGCAGTCCACCAGGCAGGACAGGTGTATCGACACTCGCGGCTGCGAGATGCCGGCGTGCTCGACGCATTCGGCCGAGGTGCGATCCCCGGCCTGGATGAACTCCAGCAGTTTCAAGCGTGTGGGGTCGGACAGCGCACGGAAGAATCGGGCCGTGGTGTCGATGTGCGTGCACGCGACCTCGACCGCCGTGATCGCCCCGGTGGCTTCCATCGCCCGCCTCCCTCGCTCGCTCCACTAGAAGTATTCGCCAAAGCATATAGTATTGGAGCCGTTAAACTATTCGGCAAAGCGCATAGCAGTAGGTCTGATCCGAGGAGGGCACACCGTGAGCGAGCGGGAAACCGAGTACGACCTGGCGGTGATCGGCTCTGGCTCGGCAGCCTTCGCCGCCGCCATCGCCGCGGTGAACCGGGGCGGGCGAGTGGCGTTGGTCGAGCGCGGCACCGTCGGCGGCACGTGTGTCAACGTTGGCTGTGTCCCGTCCAAGGCGCTGCTGGCTGCCGCCGACGCTCGCCGTGTCGCGGCCGCGGCCGGACGCTTCCCCGGGATGGGATCGGCGCGGCTGGCAGTGGATTTCAGTGAACTGATTGGCGGCAAGGACGCCCTTGTCGCCGGGATGCTCACGGAGAAGTACCTGAACCTGGCTGCCGACTACAGCTTCCCGATCGTGCACGGTACCGCCGCCTTCATCGCCGCCGGTGACGGCCCCGCGCTGAACGTGGCGTTGCACGACGGTGGCAGCCGCCGGATCGCGGCCGCGCACTACCTGATCGCCACCGGCTCCGCGCCGTGGGCCCCGCCGGTCGACGGCCTCGACGCGGTCGGGTATCTGACCTCGACCACCGCGATGGATCTCAGCACGCTGCCGGAGTCGGTGATCGTGGTCGGCGGCAACTCGGTCGGCTTGGAGCAGGCCCAGCTGTTCGCCCGGCTCGGCGCGAAGGTCACCGTGATCGAAGCCATGGATCGGTTGGCGCCGTTCGAGGAACCGGAGGTCTCGGCCGTCGTCGAGGACGTCCTGCGCGACGACGGCATCGCAGTGCACGTCGGCGCCACGCTCGTCGCGGTCAGCGGCAGGGGCGGCGGCGAGGACGGGGCCAAGACGGCGCGGGTGCGCGCCGCGGCAGGAACCGAGACCGAACTGCGTGCCGAGCAGCTGCTGATCGCCACCGGCCGCCGGCCGGTGACCGACGGACTGGGCTTGGACGCCGTCGGCGTGAAGACCGGGGCGCGCGGCGAGGTCGTCGTGGACGAGCACCTGCGCACCACGAACCCCCGGATTTGGGCTGCCGGCGACGTCACCGGAGGTCCGCAGTTCGTGTACGTAGCCGCGGCCCAGGGCACATTGGCGGCTGACAATGCCCTGACCGGCGCGGGCCGCACGCTGGACTACACCGCGCTGCCGCGCGTGACGTTCACCAGTCCCGCGATCGCCGCGGTCGGCATGACCGACGTCCAGGTGATCCGGGCCGGGATGCGCTGCGACTGCCGAACCCTGGACCTTGCCCACGTGCCGCGGGCCCTGGTCAACCGGGACACTCGCGGCGTGATCAAGATCGTCGCGGAGGCGGGCAGTGGCCGTGTCCTCGGCGTTCACGCCGTCGCCGACGGCGCCGGCGACGTGATCACCGCCGCCGCGTACGCGATCAGCGCCGGGATGACCGTCGACCAACTCGCGCACACCTGGGTGCCGTACCTGACCATGGCCGAGGCGTTGAAGCTGGCCGCCCTGTCCTACACCGTCGATGTCGCCAAGCTGTCCTGCTGCGCAGGCTGACAGGCTCCATGAGAGGTCTGATCATGACCGGGCCGGAACTGAGTAAGGGTCGTGACGCCGCCGGGCTCTCGGCGGCGGCGCGGCGAGTGCACCGCGCGATCCTCGAAGCCTTCATCGTCACCGGACGGCCGCCCGAACCGGGAGAGCTGGACCGGATCAGCGCGCTGGCCGGGGCGCCGCCCGCGGCGGTGCGCGAGGAGTTGTCGGTGCGCGATGTCGTGGCCTTCGACGAGGCGGGTCGTATTCGCGCCGCCTATCCGTTCTCTCCGACGCCGACCGGCATCCGGATGACCTGGCCCGGCGGTCCGCAGGTCTTCTCGATGTGCGCGATCGACGCGTTGGGCACCTCGGCCATGATCGGGCGCCCGGTCACGATCACCGCCACCGAGCCGGGTTCCGGTGCGGGCATCGTCGTCGAGGTCGACGGCGACGCGGCGCTCTGGCGGCCGGACACCGCGGTCGTCGTGGTCGGGCAGGAAGGCGGCGATGCGTGCTGCGGGCCGTCGGTGGACCGCACGTGCGGCAACATCAACTTCTTCACGACCGGGGATTGTGCGCAGGCCTGGACCGCGGCGCATCCGACCGTCAGCAGTCGGATTCTGTCCGGCGATGCCGCATTGGCCGAGGCGGTCGACGAGTTCGGACTCATGCTGTCCGGCACGTGAGTCGCACGTGCCGGACAGCATGAGCCGTCACGAGTCGGACGACGATCATCAGACGCCGACAACGCCCATGACGTCGGTGCCCTGCGCTACGGCAGCCACCAGCGCTGCGCGTTGGTGCCGTTGCAGTCGTAGATCTGCAACTGTGTGCCGGTGGTCGTGCTGGATCCCGGATCGTCGAGGCACCGGCCGGACTGCGGGTTGACCAGCGAGCCGTTCGGCCCGGGATGCCACTGCTGCGCGCCGGTGCCGTTGCAGGTCCACAGCTGGACCAGCGTGCCGTTGGCCGTGCCGCCCTGGTTCACGTCCATGCACTTGCCCAGCACGGTCAGCGTGCCGTCGCCGTTGACGGTCCACTGCTGCGCGTTGGTGCCGTTGCAGGTCCAGATCTGGATCTTGCTTCCGTCGGTCGTCGAGGACTGATTGTCGTCGACGCACAGCCCGGAGCCGACGCTGGCCGCGATCGCGCCGGTCGCCGTGCTGGCCGTCGAGCCGGCCGCGATCGCGAACACGTGCAGAGCCCCGGCGCTGACATCGACCGGGAGGCGCACGCTGGCCACGGTCTTGCCCGAGGCCAACGGAACCGGCCTCGTGGCGAACAGGTACGTGCTCACGTTGTTGGCGGCAGCGCCGGCGTGGTTCCGGTACGAAGTGGTGGCGACGATCGTGTTGCTGGACAGCGCGCTGCCACCGCCTCCGCCGAGCGTCCAGTCCGAGAAAGCCAGCTGGACGTTCTGCGTCGTGCCGTCGGTGTAGTTCACGGTCGCGGTGCCTATGGACGGCCCGTTGGTGGCCGAGCCGAGGAACGAGATCGAGCCCGAGCCGCCGGCCGGGACGACCTGGCCGTTGGCCTCGTAGTTGTCGCTCGCACCCGCCGCGACGTTCGGCCAGGTGAATGACAGGCCATTGGCACTGATCGTCGAGCCCGGAGTCACACCGGCCGCCGCGAGCGCCTGAGCGGAGTAGCTGTAGCCTTGGGCGTCGAAGTTCGCGCTGGAGGACGCGGAGTCGTTGGATATGCCGGCGTTCGCGAAGCCCTCAGTGCCCTGGTACGACGGCGGGGCTGCCGACGACGCCGACGCCCATGACGTGTTGGCTGACGTGCCCAGCGTGTAGGTGAACGTGCCACCGCTGGAGATCGCGCCGGACGGCAAGTAAGCGTTGTTCCACGCGGAACCGTTCCACGTGGCCGACTGGACGTAGGGCGCGTTGTCCGCGGCGCCGTTGCCGTTGATGGTCAGGGTGCTTCCGGACGGCAGCGTGACGACGATCTGCGTGAACAGCGGCGAGCCGAGCGCCAGGTCGGACGTGCCCGGCGTCTCCGGGTACATCCCCATCGCCGACCACACGTACCAGGAGCTCATCGCGCCGAGGTCGTCGTTGTTCGAGGAGGAGGTGTTGAAGCGCGCGGGCGCGTTCGCCCACTGGGTGTCCTGGACGTTGCGCACAGCCGCCTGGGTCTTGTACGGCGTCCCGGCGTAGTCGTATTCCCAAGGGATGTCGAGGCTCGGCTCGTTGGTCAGGTCCGCGTAGCCGTTGGCGCCGGTCTGGCTGGACAGGATGGTGTCGAGGAACGAGTTCATCCTCGCGTTGCCGCCCATGGCGTCGGCCAGGCCGCGCAGGTCGAACGGCACCATCGCAGTGTACTGATAGCCGGTGCCCTCGACGAACTGTCCGCCGTTGTCGTTGCCCGGGTTGTATGAGCCCTGCCAGGCGCCGCTCGCCTGCCGGGGCTGGACGTAGCCGGACTGGTAGTCGAACAGGTTCCGCCAGTCGCGCGCCTTGTCGAGGAACGCGCTCGAATCGGCCGAGTCGCCGACCTGCCCGGCGAACCAGCCGATCGCCGCGTCGGCGGAGTCGTACTCAAGGTTCGTGGACGCCGCGCCGTACTCGTTGCAGCACCCGTACGAGCCGTTGGAGGGCAGGTATCCGACCTGTTGCAGGTAGCCGGACCCGGGCCGGATGTTGTTCGTGCTGGTGGCCTCGGCGATCATGTCCCTGAGCGCGGTCGCGGTGTCGAAGCTGCGCCCGCCGAACGCGTAGTAGTCCGAGATGATCGAATCGGCCGGGTCGCCGACCATGACATAGGTCTCGCCGTTGTTCAGGTCCCACTTCGGCAGCATGCCGCCCTGCGCGTAGTCGTCGACCATCGACTGCGCGGTGTCAGAAGCCTGCTGCGGCGCGACGAGCCCCTCAAGCTGCGCCTGGCTCCGATAGATGTCCCAGCCGGAGTACGTCGTGTAGAACGCGCCGTGCCCGGCGTCCACGGTGTGGACGTTGCCGTCGACGCCCCGGTACTGGCCGTTGGTGTCGCTGAACACGTTCGGATGCAGCAGCGAGTGGTACAGCGCGGTGTAGAAGGACACCTGCTGGTCGCTGGTGCCGCCGGTGATCTGGACCTTGCCGAGCAGGCCGTTCCAGGAGGCGTGCGCGGCGCTCTGCGTGGATGCGAAGTCCCAGTTCGGGTTCTCCGCCTGCCGGTTGGCCGTGGCGTTGGCGATCGAGACGAAGGACATGCCCACCTTCGCCTGCACGACGGTGTTGCTCGTGGTGTTGAAGACCACGTAGTCGCTGCCGCTGCCAGTCATCGTCTGGTCGAAGACCATGTCGAAGTAGACGGTGTAGACGGCGCTCGCGCCGCAGAAGTGGCCTGAGGTGACGGAGCCGGAGACCTCGGTGCCCGACACGACGTTCCACGTGGTCGCCGACGTGCCGTTCGCGCTGCCGCCCAGCTTGAAGACCAGGTCGGCCTGGGTGGTGGAGGGGAAGGTGAAGCGGCCCATGCCGCTGCGGGAGGTGGCGGTCAGTTCGGTCTTGACGCCGTTGCCGAGCAGCACCGAGTAGTAGCCGGCGTTGGCGGACTCGTTGGCGTGTGAGAACGACACGGTCGAGCTGTTGGCGGTGTTGACGGCCCCGACCTCGGGCAGGATCGGCACGTCCCCGGCTCCCGAACAGCCCGGACCGGAGATGTGCGTGAGGCTGAAGCCGGTGATCGAGGTGTCGGTGTAGCTGTAGCCGCCGCCGTCCGGCCGCGAGGGCGTGTCCGGCGACCACTGCACCATGCCGAACGGGGCGTCGGCGCCGGGGAAGGCGTCGCCGTTCGCCTGGGTCTCGATGAACGGGTTCACGACGGAGGCCGGGTCGGCGACGGCGGCATAGGCGACACCCGTCGAAACGGCCGTGGTGCCGACAGTCGTGGCGGCAGCAAGCGCACCGGCTGTCAGCATTGCGCGAAGTGTGGGTCTGTGATTCATTGCGGTCATGGTCACCCTTTTTTCAGACGACTGACCCGGGATATGACAACGTTGCCAGGGTCGGGCAACGTTGTCCGCAGAGTGCTGCCATGAGTACGCTCTGTCAAGGGTATGAAACGAAACGGAAACGGAAACGGCCTTTTGCGTCAGAGTTCTGACGTCACGTGTGTTATGGAAAACGTTATCCATGCGTTCTGGGCGCCGGGGACCAGGAGCCTGGTCCAGCGCATCCGGTCCGACGCGGTCGATCCCGTGATCCGCATCGACATCGACTCGAACTTGACATCGAACTCGATCTCGCCGGCGACGCCGGGCCGAGCGGCCGAGATCGCGCAGCAGTAGGCTGCGAAACTGCGCACTGCGGCTCTGTCCTGGCCGGTGGCGACCGAGGGACGTGACGACCGAGGGACGTGCGCCGTCGACCGGCGTGCTGTGACGACGCCTCGGGCGCGAGACGGATCTACATGTGCTCGTGACTGGCGTGGCCGCCGTGATCACCATGGCCACTGTGCTCGTGGTGGTCGTGTTCACCGTGACCGGACATGTCGTCCGGTCCACCGCCCATCATGCTCAGCATCGGCCGTCCGCCGCTGCGCAGGAACCGGATCACCAGTGCGGCGGCCAGTAGCAGGAAGACGATGTTGAGCCAGGTGGTGTAGTTCCAGCTGATCCCGGCGTCCATGACCTTCGCCGCGCGGGTCGCCGGGACCAGGCCCAGCGGCTTGAACACGAGCTCGACGACGTACCCCGCCCCGGCCATCGCCAGGTAGAACAGAGCGAAGATGCGCAGCGCCATCGCCGTGCCGTAGTAGCGGCGATAGATCAGCAGGATAGGGATGATGATCAGATCGGCGAAGATGAACGAGGTCACGCCGCCGAAGCTGATCCCGCCGTTCCACAGCACCGCGGCCAGCGGCACGTTGCCGATCGAGCAGACGAACGAGAGCATCGCGATCGCCGGGCCGACCAGCGGTCCCCAGAGCGCCGAGCCGAGCGGGTGGCCGGTGAGGAAGAAGTGCCGCCAGAACGAGTCCGGCACCCACGCGGCCACCGCCCCGGCGATCAGCAGCCCGCCCACGATGTCGCGCAGGACCGCTGCCCACTCCATGACGAAGATGTGCGACACGGCGGTGTAGCCACGCCGCGAGGTCAGCCGCCGCCACAGCGTGCCCTCGGCGGGCACGGCCATGTCCATCGCCGCGTGGCCCTCCATCGATCCGGCCAGTCCCCGCTCGGCCTGCTCTCGCGCGGCCCTGACGACCTCGCCGTGTACGAACCGGCGGAACAGCAGCGCGATCAGCACGATCATCACCGGGCCGCCGAAGAACTCCGCCGCGGTGAACTGCCAGCCCATCAGCAGTGCGAGGATCACGCCGAGTTCGATCACCAGGTTGGTCGAGGCGATCTCGAACGCCATCGCCGCGGTGAGGTGCGCACCCTTGCGGAACAGCGAGCGCGCCAGTGCCACGGCGGCATAGGAGCAGGACGAGGACGCGGCGCCCAGCAGCGAGGCGACGCCCAGCGTCTTCGGCGAGTCGTCCGGCAGCAGCCGGCTGATCGACTCCTTGGACACCACCGCCTGCACCGCGGCGGACAGGAAGAAGCCGAGGATCAGCGCCCAGAGGATTTCCCAGGTCATCGA
>NZ_DASYZI010000212.1:0-4416 GCF_035946395.1 Actinocrinis sp. | reverse complement strand
TCCGCGACGGCGGCGGCGAACTGAGCGAGCAGAGACAAGGCGTCCTCCCACGGCCCGGCGGCGCACCCTCGCAAGTGCTGACGTGACGTTAGCGCGTCGCCGAGTCGCCCGGAAGCCATGCCTGCGAGGGGCGGGGCGTTGGATTGGGGATGCCTGCGGCAGGGACTGCTGGAACCTGCCCAAGGGAGCTTTGTCCACGTCACCGGTCTAGATGAGTACGCCTGCGAATGGCCGCGCGGCAAAGAGCGCCAGAGGTGGTGTGTACAGGAGGCTTGGTGCTTCTCCTTCGTCCTTCATCAAGATTCGCGTGTACTCGCCGCGGGTGAAGAGATGGAAGCGTGCGCGGCAGATATGTCGACACGTGACGGTAGCTGTGGGCCGGAGAACACGCCGAAGCGTATGGTTCGCTGCCTGGTTGCAATATTGCTCGACAGCTTACAACAATGTTCTGATGAACATGGGGTCCGGTGGGCGCCGATCGGACCGGCTTGTACATCGACCTCTTGCGCGACTTGTACCGCAACGCTACGTTCCGCGCAGAGTTCTTACATGTTCTGAAACGGAGATCTGCACGACTCGGTGCGGGCGTACTGAGCCGTGCCCGAAGGGGAGCAGAGTCGGGATGAGTGACTCCGGCGCTGCTCTCAGGACCATGATCAAGCCGCGACGACCAAGGCTGCGACGACGAAGACCGTGACGGCTGACGCCGCCATGACCGAGAGCACGACCGTGCGCCGGGGTAACATTCGAGAAGCTGGACTCAATCCATGCCCATATCACGAGAAGAGCATGACAACCACCTGACCGACAGGCGCACAGTCCTGAAGGGCGCCGGTGCCTTGGCCGCGGCGCTCGCGACCCTCGAACTCGCGGGTCGCGGCGGGTACGTCCCGGTGCGCGAACCGCTCACCGGAATCGGCGACGCCGCGTCGTCCCTGCCCGACATCCAGTTCGACATCGCCAATTACATCGCCCCGGCGCAGACGGTCGACGGCGTGTTGGTGCGCTTCGGTCCCGTCCACACCACGTTCCTCACCGCCCAACTGCTGCGCACGCCGACCAAGGCCGACCAGGCGGCGCTCGGGCTGGCGCTTGAGACGATCGACGCGAACTACCCGTTCACCGCCTCGGGCATCTTCACCTTCGTCTCCTACGGACTGCCCTACTTCCGTCGGCTGCCCGGCGGCCTGACCGGCTCCCTCGTCTCCGCGCACATGCCGCGCCTGTTGTCGGACAACAGCCGATACGTGCTCGAAGAAGCGGTCCCAGGCCCGACCGACGTCTCAAGCCAGAACCCTGGCATCACGAAGCTGCGGTACAACGTGCCGGTACGGATCGAGTCGAATGACATCCTGATCACCATCCGGGGCGACAACCCGGCGTCCGTCGCCGACGTCGTCAGTTGGCTCGGAGGGAGCGACCACCTGGCCGGGAAGTCGATCGCGTCGGTGGACCTGAGCGGGCTGCTCACCTTCACCTCAAGCCGGGCGATGTTCCAACAGATGGGGCTGCCCAAGAACGTCGCGACCAGCAACAAGCTGCCGTTCGCCAACTTCATCAACTCCCAGTCGCCGATGTGGATGGGTTTCACCGACCAGCAGCAGAGCGGCAGCGGACCGGCGGCGATCACCACGTGCGCGGGCAACGCCTCGGCCCGGCTGACCACCGCCGTGCCCGGGAACTACTTCGACAACGGCTCGGTGCAGCACCTCGCGCACGACATCCTCGACATGCTCCAGTTCTTCGACATGGCCACGCCGACCTCCACCCCCGGCAGCGACGGCACCTTCACCGAACGCGTGCAGTACATGTTCCGCTCCACGCCGCCGCCCTCCCTCGGCAACTCCGACCAGTTCACCGACGGCGGCGGTCCTTCGTTCCTCGACAACACCTTCCAGGGCACCGGCGACGCGCTGGCCAGCGCTCGCGGCATCGGCACCCCGATCGACCCGACGACCGGCCTGCCACAGCACCGGATAGGCCACCTTTCGGGCCTGCAACGCTCCTCGCGCGCCTCCGACGGCACGCCGATCCACATCAGGATGGACGGTCCCGGCTTCGACAGCATGGACGTGCCCGACGGCAGCAACCAGCCGAAGCTGCAATTCACCATGTTCGCGCCGAGCGCCGACTTCTTCCGCACCATGCGATCGAATCAGGCCTCGCTCGACCTCGCCGCCCAGAACAACGTCGCGCCGTCGGACAACGGACTCGAACGCTTCATCACCGCCACCCGTCGCCAGAACTTCCTCGTGCCGCCGCGCAGACACCGCATATTCCCCCTGGTCGAACTCACCTGAAAACGTGTGCATGCCGAATACCTTCGGCGTGAGTGGCAACTTTGGGGTGTGATGCCATCGGCAGGCGTGTTCGCCGAGCGGGAGTAGGGGTTTGCGTTGGAGCGCCTCCTGGAAAATCGTGATCATCCGAGATCCAGGGGGCGCTCTCGTGTTCCGGGATCAGCATCCGCACTCGCCTGCCGAGCGGGCGGTACGGCAGCCTCAGTTTGTGATGTGTGGTTTCGGCGTGATGCCGATGCGGCGGCGGTAGTGGGCTGCTTGTGCCCGGGTTTGATGTCGGGTGCGCCAGGCTGACCAGCGCAGGAGGTGGTCGCGTGGGCGGTCGGGGTTGTGGGCCAGGCTGGTGAACAGCCGTCGGATCTCGGGCACGGTCAGCCGCAGCGGGGCTCGCCCGTGGGCGATCTCGTGCGCGGTGGGGTGTGGCGGGCGGCGGTGATGGCCAGGAATGCCAGGGCGAGCATGGCCAGGGTGATGTGCCGGTGCCAGGGCGTCCATCCGCGTACCTGGTAGTGGTCGAGCCCGACCTGCCCTTTCGCGGTTTGGAAGCATTCTTCCACCACCCACCGGGTGCCCGCGACCTTGACCAGGGCGGGCAGGGTTGTCGGCCGCGGCGCGTAGCAGCGGTAGAACGCCGGCTCGCTGGTGGCGTTGTTGCGCCGAATCAGCACGCTGCGGCCGACACCTGCATTGGTTTCGGCATCGATCCAGGCCCAGTGGTAATAGCGCGGGCCTTTCGAACCACGACCTGCGCTGTAGCGCTGCCACGCGCCTGGCGGCAGCTTGGCGGCGATCTGGTCGAGGCGCCGGCGGATCCCGCCGTGTACCGTGACGCGGTGGTCGCAGGCCACCGCGAGCACGTAGCCCAGGCCCATCGCCTCGATCCCCTTGCGCAGCGCGGGGTCGTTTCCGTAGACCTCATCGCCTGCGACGAACGCGGCGGGCACGCCGGTGGCGAGCGTCTGCTCGATCATCTCCAAGGCCAAACGGGGTTTGGTCGCGAACTGCATCTGCTCGGGTACCCCGGCCGCTTGACACCGCCTGGGCTGCTCGCACCAGGAGGCAGGCAGGTAGATGCGTCGGTCAATCAACGCCCGGCCCTTCGCCGAGGCATACACGAGGAACACCGCGACCTGCGCATTCTCAATCCGTCCCGTGGTGCCGGTGTACTGACGCTGCACAGCGACCGAGCGTTCACCCTTTTTCAGGAACCCGGTCTCGTCCACCACCAATACCGCCCCGCGTGTGCCCAGGTGCTCGATCACCAGGTCCCGCACGTCATCGCGCACCGCATCGGCGTCCCACATCGCCTCGCGCAGCAGCCGTTGCATCGGCTGCGGGTCACGCAGACCAGCGTGCTCGGCCAGATTCCAGCAGTTCTTACGCTCGACGCCGGACAGCAGCCCGAGCAGGAACAACCTGGCCGTACGCCGCGGCTCCGCCCGCCCGAACCGCCCCGCGATCCGGCCGGTGAACTGGTCGAACAACGGTCACCACCCGGCCTGCTCTACGCTGTGGCCCATGGCCACTGCGTCCTCTTCAGTTGTCTTCACAAACACCGAAGAATCACTCAGTGGCCGCTCGCGTGCCTGGCCGTCTCATCCGAACACTGCGACACCACATGTCAGATCACAAACTGAGACTGCCGTACTAGGCCTTGTATTCATCGTTCGGGTCGCTGTCGCATCACAGTTCGATGAAGCTGGAGGTGAGCCCTCCAGCCGATCGCTGCGTATGCTTCATCGACCTCTGATATGCGCGCCGAGCGCACCCATAGCCTCAACCCCATGGCGTGGGAAGAAATAAACAAAAAGCTGGGCAAGAGCTTACCCCTGGGGATAGCGCTCGTTGGTGTCGGAATAACGATCGCCTTGTCAAACAGGGGTGGTGCTCAAAAGTTCGGCATATTTCTCATCGTTGGCGGGGCCACAGTACTGGAGGCCTATTCATAAGCCTCATTCGCGTTCGTGCTGGTCAACGGAAGTAATTCACAGGCTGTGAGTTGCGGGGAAGGCCTGGACAGCACGACGGCCCCTGTTCTTGAATCGAGTCTTCTCACAGAACTTGATCAAGGAGGGGCCGTGCGCCTCGATGCTCTCACAGGCCTGTCTGACCGGCA
>NZ_DASYZI010000211.1:0-11961 GCF_035946395.1 Actinocrinis sp. | reverse complement strand
GACCCCGACCTACGTCTTCGAACAGGCGATCTGGTCCGCCTTCCGCGACCTGACCCACCCCTACGGCTTCGCGGCCTTCGACGTCGACCCCGGCAGCAAGCCCGGCGGCCAGACCTCGATCCGGGTCACCTACTACACGGTAGCGCAGCCGTACGGCGAGATCACGCCGCTGGAAACGTTCACCCTCCACCGCACCCGCTCGGACGGCTGACCCGGAACGATCGACAACGGAACGGCGAGCGCTGAACCATCATGCCCAACCGGCGCGTTTCAAAGGCGCATCCATTCCGGGCGCACTCCTGAGACGCATCCGGTCTGAATGCATCCCTGAGGCGTCGTTCCGAGGCTCATGGCGCACCCTCGGAACGACGTCCCATTTCCAGCAAGTGCGGATCGTCTGGTCATCCGATCATCGGGCTGTGGGGGCGATCTCAGGACCGGAACGACGCGCTACCTCGTCCGGATCGGCCAGCCCGGCTCTGGCGTGAACGCCTCGCCCCGGCTGGCCTTGTACTCTCCGTACTCGGCCTCGGCTGCCGCCTTCCAGTCCACCTGCCGCGAGTGCAGGTCGGCCAGGTTCGCCTCGGCCAACTCCGGGTACCGTGCCGCCTGCGCACGGGCCACCCCGAGCGCGGCGACCGCGTCCGCGCACGCGTCGTGCGCGTTCTCGATCGCGACGCCGTAGTACGCGCACTGCGCCTCCAGCGTCCGGCTGCCCTTGCGGTACCGGTCCAGCGTCCGGTCGATGATCAGCGGGTCGACGATCGGCGCGACCTCACGCACCCGATCCCGCAACGCCTTGAGGCCGTTGCGCTCCAGCTCCGCTTCCAGCAGGGTCAAATCGAACGGTGCGTTGAACACCACCAGCGGCGCGTTCTTGCTCAGGTGCTCGGCCAGCAGTACGGCGATCTGCTCCAGCGCGTCGGCCGGTTCGACTCCGTGCGTGCGGGCGTGCTCGGTGCTGATGCCGTGCACCGCCGCGGCCTCGGCCGGGATCTCCACTCCCGGATCGACCAGGAACTCGTGCCGTGCCCCCGCCGTGGTGACGAAGGCCGCTGAGACGAGCCGCGCGGAGAAGGGGTCGGTGCCGGTGGTCTCGCAGTCGTAGGAACCGATCAGTCCGGTATGCCAGCCCGGTGCCGGGGCAGGTAGGCACTCGGCGTGGTAGACGATCCACCCGCCCAGATCCCTGCGCAGTTCGCCGCCCTCTTCCGGAACGGTTCCGCCGCAGGTCTTGCATGCACCGGCGTACCGGTTCGGCGCCATGCCGCCACCGACCTTTCTGCTTGACTGACCATCACGATAGGCGACGGCACCGACAACTCGGCGCCAGCGGATACGCTTGGCTGAGATACACGCGTCTCGCTCTCCGGGCCGGGACGCCAGCAGACACAGCCACTCCACAGCAGCGAGGATCTGACGGCGCCGTGTTCGACACGCTTTCCGACCGCTTGGCAGCGACGTTCAAGTCCCTTCGCGGCAAGGGCCGACTGTCCGAGACGGACATCGACGCGACAGCCCGCGAGATCCGCATCGCGCTGCTGGAGGCCGACGTCGCACTGCCCGCGGTCCGCCAGTTCGTCGCGGCGGTCAAGCAGCGCGCGCTCGGCGCCGAGGTCTCGCAGGCGCTGAACCCGGCCCAGCAGGTCGTCAAGATCGTCAACGAGGAGCTGATCGCGATCCTCGGCGGGGAGACCCGCCGGATCCGGTACGCGAAGCGGCCGCCGACCGTGATCATGCTCGCCGGCCTCCAGGGCTCCGGCAAGACGACGCTGGCCGGGAAGCTCGGCCACTGGCTCAAGGCGCAGGGGCACACGCCCCTGCTGGTCGCCGCCGACCTTCAGCGGCCCAACGCGGTCACCCAGCTTCAGGTGGTCGGCGAGCGCGCGGGCGTGCCGGTGTTCGCCCCCGAGCCGGGTAATGCCGCGGGCGAGGCGCTCACGGGCGGGCACAGCGGCAACCCGGTCAAGGTCGCGAAGGACTCGATCCAGTACGCCCGTGACAAGTTCCACGACGTCGTGGTCGTGGACACCGCGGGCCGGCTCGGCATCGACCAGGAGCTGATGAAGCAGGCCGCCGACATCCGGGACGCCGTCTCGCCGGACGAGATCCTGTTCGTCGTTGACGCGATGATCGGCCAGGACGCGGTCAACACCGCGCAGGCCTTCCTCGACGGCGTCGGCTTCGACGGCGTGGTGCTGACGAAGCTCGACGGCGACGCGCGCGGCGGCGCGGCCCTCTCGGTCGCGCAGATGACCGGCCGTCAGGTGATGTTCGCGTCCAACGGCGAGAAGCTCGACGACTTCGACGTCTTCCACCCGGACCGGATGGCCTCCCGGATCCTGGGCATGGGCGACGTGCTCTCGCTCATCGAGCAGGCCGAGAAGGCGTTCGACGCGCAGCAGACCGAGGCGATGGCCCAGAAGCTGCTCAGCGGCAACGACTTCACCCTGGAGGACTTCCTCACCCAGATGGAGCAGCTGCGCAAGCTCGGCTCCATGCAGAAGATCCTCGGGATGATGCCGGGCATGGCCGAGATGCGCAAGCAGCTGGCCGCCGTGGACGAGCGGGAGATCGACCGGGTCAGCGCGATCATCAAGTCGATGACCCCGCAGGAGCGGCAGGACCCCAAGATCCTCAACGGCTCGCGCCGCGCCCGCATCGCCCGCGGCTCCGGGGCCACGGTCTCCGCGGTCAACAACCTGGTCGAGCGGTTCTTCGAGACGCAAAAGGCGATGCGCTCGATGAGCCGCGGCGGCATGCCGGGCATCCCGGGCATGCCCGGTTTCGGCGCCGGCAGCGGACGCCGGATGTCCGCGAAGGCGAAGGCCAACGCGCAGGCGGCGCGCAAGAAGAACAAGAGCCGCTCCGGCAACCCGGTCAAGCGCCAGGCCGACGAGCAGGCCCGCGCCGAGCGCGCCGCCGCCGGACCCGCGACCGCGGCCGGCCCGGCGTCCGTTCCGAACCCCGGCGCCGACTTCGAGCTGCCCGACGAGTTCAAGAAGATGCTGGGCTGAACGAAGAAGCCGGCTCGACGCGCGTACTCACGTCCGGCTGCGGACGGGGCCGCCGCGGCGACCGCTCTGCGCATCCGGGTCGTGGCATCTGGTCCGTGGCACCCTTCGCGGTCTGGCAGAATGGCAGGTCGAGTACTCGGACCGTGCGGCCCCTCTCTCCGCTGGCTCCGCGTCCGCCGGGAGATCGTGAAACCGTAGTCCCCACGCGGCGGCTCGATCCCCCAATCGAATTACGAAATCAGGAGATCCCACTCCCGTGGCAGTCAAGATCAAGCTGAAGCGTCTGGGTAAGATCCGCACGCCGCAGTACCGCATCGTGGTCGCCGACGCCCGCACCAAGCGGGACGGCCGCGCGATCGAGGAGATCGGCAAGTACCACCCGAAGGAGGACCCGTCCTTCATCCAGGTGAAATCGGACCGGGTGCAGTACTGGCTCGGCGTCGGTGCGCAGCCGACCGAGTCGGTCACCGCGATCCTGCGGGTCACCGGCGACTGGCAGAAGTTCAAGGGTCTGCCCGCCCCGCCGCCGATGAAGGTCGCGGCGCCCAAGGCCGACCGCAGGGCGCTGTTCGAGGCCGCGCACAAGGAGGCCGAGAACGAGCCCAAGGCCGCCACCACCGCCTCCCGCAAGCGGTCGGAGAAGCCGGCCGAGGAAGCCAAGCCCGCCGCCGAGGCCGTCGAGACCACGGCGAGCGACGGAGCCTGAGCCGATGCTGGAAGAGGCGCTTGAGCACCTGGTCAAGGGCATCGTCGAGCACCCGGACGAGGTAGTCGTCCGGGATCGCGCGCTGCGCCGCGGCCGGATTCTCGAAGTGCGGGTGCACCCGGACGACCTGGGCAAGGTCATCGGGCGCCAGGGCCGCACCGCCAAGGCGCTGCGCACCGTGATCGGCGCCTTGGAGGGCCGCTCGGTCCGCATCGACCTGGTCGAAGCGCCCGGGTATCGCTGAGCGCCCGGCCCGAGGACTGGCCTCATGACGACGCACAGACCCGAGCACGACGAGCCGCGCGAGACGGTGCGGCTCGTCGTGGGCCGGATCGGCAAGGCGCACGGACTGCGCGGTGACGTCACCGTCGAGGTGCGCACCGACGATCCGGAGACCCGGTTCGCCCCGGGCACCGCACTCGACACCGACCCGCCCCAGCGCGGCCCGCTCACCGTCGCCTCCGGCCGCGCGCAGGGAGGCCGCCTCGTGCTGCGGTTCGACGGGATCGAGGACCGCACCGCCGCCGAAGGCCTACGCAACACCCTGCTGATCGTCGATGCCGACCCCGAAGAGGTGCCGGACGATCCCGATGAGTACTTCGACTATCAGCTTGTCGGCCTGCGCGTGGTGACCGTGGACGGCCGCGAGATCGGCACCGTCGCCGACATGCTGCACCTGCCCACGCAGGACCTCTTCGCGGTCACGCGCCCCGACGGCCGCGAGGTGCTGATCCCATTCGTCGAGGAGATCGTGCCCGAGGTGGACCTGCGGGAGCGCGCCGTGCTCGTCGATCCGCCCCCGGGCCTGCTCGAACTCGCCGATCCGCGGCCCGCCGCCGCGGACTCGTGAGCCAGGGCCACGGTGAAGTCGGACCGATGGCTATGCGCATCGACGTCATCACGATCTTTCCCGAGTACCTCGCCCCGCTGGGTGTCTCGCTCATCGGGAAGGCAGCGGACCGTGGCCTGCTCGACATCCGCACACACGACCTGCGTGCCTGGACGTACGACGTGCACCGTACTGTCGACGACACGCCCTACGGCGGCGGTCCCGGCATGGTCATGAAGCCCGAACCCTGGGGTGAGGCGCTCGACACCGTCATCGCGGACGTCGCCCCCGAATCGCCGGAACTGCTGCCCACGCTCGTCGTACCGACGCCCAGCGGACGCCCGTTCACCCAGGCCAAGGCTGCACAGCTCGCCGAGTCATCGTGGCTGATCTTCGCCTGCGGCCGGTATGAGGGCATCGATCGACGCGTTATCGACTCGGCTGCCGAGCGGATGCCCGTGGAAGAACTCTCCATCGGTGACTACGTTCTCGCCGGGGGAGAGGTCGCCGTGCTGGTGATGGTCGAGGCGATCGGCCGCCTACTTCCCGGCGTCCTCGGCAACGCGGAGTCCGTGCGTGACGATTCGTTCGCCAGCGGGGCGATGGAGAGCCTGCTCGAAGGCCCCGTTTACACCAAGCCGGCCGAGTGGCGCGGCCAGGCCGTGCCCGAGATCCTCACGTCGGGTAACCACGGCGCCATCGTGCGGTGGCGCCGCGACCAGGCGTTCGCACGCACGACCGTGAATCGTCCCGAGCTGCTGGCCAAACTCGACGTGGCCGCATTGGACAAGAAGGACCGCATCGCGCTTGCTGCTCTCGGCTGGCGCGTAGAGGGCGAGCGTTTGGTGCGTGACGTCGGCGCCGGCGACGAGAAGCCCGCACCGGGCGACGATTTCACCGTTTAGCTGAGTACATGAGAGACTGGCCCGTCGGCTGAACCGTTGACCTCAGTTTACGGTGCGCGCCACTCCTGCCATGGGGGGAGCGCAGCGCGTCGCGCGGTTGGCGCCGACTCTTCACCTCAGACCACGAAGCCGTGGGTGACCTGTGGCACCCGCGAGGAGACCACGATGCAGAAGCTTTCCGAGCTCGACGCCAAGTCGCTGCGTTCCGACGTACCCGACTTCCGTCCCGGTGACACGCTCAACGTGCACGTCCGAGTCGTCGAGGGCAACCGCTCCCGGATCCAGGTGTTCAAGGGCGTCGTGATCCGCCGCCAGGGTGACGGGGTCCGTGAGACCTTCACCGTCCGCAAGGTCAGCTTCGGCGTCGGCGTGGAGCGCACCTTCCCCGTGCACACCCCGGTGATCGACCGGATCGAGATCGTCACCCGCGGCGACGTGCGCCGGGCGAAGCTGTACTACCTGCGCGACCTGCGCGGCAAGAAGGCGAAGATCAAGGAGAAGGTCGACTACGCCAAGTAGCCAGGCCGCCCGGTCGTTCGGCGGACCGGCGGATGGTGGCGTGTTCGCGTCGTCCGGAATCGGCGGCCCTACTCTTCATGCGGCACCCTCGGTACCCTCGGTCCGAGGGTGCTCGCCTTTCTTCAGGCGGACTCGGTAATCTGCGACGCTGGGACACCCGCGCGCGGCGCGGTGCGAGGCGACTGGAGGACCGGCGTGGCGAAGGGGCGGCGACGCCGGCTCAAGCCGATCCGGCTTTGGCGCGAGATCCCGATCCTGCTGGGTATCGCGCTGCTGCTCGCCCTCGGCATCAAGACGTTCATGGTCCAGGCGTTCTTCATCCCGTCGCAGTCGATGCAGAACACGATCATGCCCGGCGACCGGGTGTTGGTGAACAAGTTCTCCCCGTGGTTCGGCGCCAAGCCGCAGCGTGGACAGGTTGTGGTCTTCCACGATCCGGGCGGCTGGCTTGAGGGCACCGCGACGCCGACTTCAAGCAATCCCATAGTGCGTGGCATCAAGGACGTGTTCACCTTCGTCGGGTTGCTGCCCTCAAGCGACGAACACGACCTGATCAAGCGTGTCATCGCGGTGGGTGGCGACGAAGTGAAGTGCTGCGACACTCAGGGTCGCATCACGGTCAACGGTGTACCACTCGACGAGACGTCCTACCTTTTCCCCAACGCCGCACCGTCCACGATGCCCTTCGACGTGAAGGTCGCAGCCGGACGGATCTGGGTGATGGGGGACAATCGTGGGGACTCGGCTGATTCCAGGTACCACATGACCGGCGGATCGAACGGTACTGTGCCAGTCAGCGACGTGGTGGGTCACGCGTTCGTGTTGATATGGCCGCCAAGCCGCGCCGGAGGATTGGGTGTTCCGGCTACCTTTCACCAAGAAGGGTTGACTGTGCTCCCGCCCGCCCAGGAACTGCCCGCGACCGCGGCGTTCCTCGGCGTGTTCCCGCTGCGGTTCCTCGGCCGGCGGTGGTGGCGGGCACGGTCGACACAGCTCTTAACAGACACGAGGTTGCGACGTGGGATTGGACAGGCCGGACGCGCTCGGCGCGCAGGCGCAGCCCGGGACGATGGCGGACCAGGCCGGCTCCGGCGGCGGGTCCGCCGCGAACGGCTTCGAGCCCGCACCTCCCGGGGGTCCGGACCCGGCGGCCGAGGCCGGGGAGACGTCCGGCCCTGGTGAGCAGCCCCCCGGCGGCGATCCCGGCTCCGCTGAGGGCTACGAGGCGTCGGCAGCCGGTGTTCATCGCGCCGAAAGCGAAGCGCAGCAGCCGGACGGCTCGGACAAGCTGCGCCGCCCCCACACCGCCCTCGGCTGGGTAGCCTTCCCGTTCGCGGTCTTCTGGCGGTTCCTGTTCCCCAAGAAGCCGCGGCCGTTCATCGTGGAACTTCCGTTCCTGGTCGTCTTCGCGCTGTTCCTCGCCTTCCTGATCAAGACCTTCCTGGTCCAGGCGTTCTTCATCCCCAGCGGGTCGATGCAGAACACGCTGGCCATCGGCGACCGCGTGCTGGTCAACCGGGCCTCGGTGTGGCTCGGCGGCCAGCCGCAGCGCGGCCAGGTGGTCGTCTTCCAGGATCCGGGCGGCTGGCTCGGCCCGAGCGAGACCACCGGCGGCAGCAACTGGCTGACCAAGGCGCTCACCTTCGTCGGCGTGCTGCCCGAGGACAACGGCGACCTGATCAAGCGCGTCATCGGTGTCGGCGGCGACCACGTGGTGTGCTGCAACCCCCAGGGTGAGATCACGGTCAACGGCGTCGCCCTCAACGAGCCGTACATCTATCCGGGTGACACCGCCGCCTCCGGGCCGGACGGCATGTTCGACATCGTCGTTCCGCAGGGGCGGCTGTGGGTGATGGGCGACCACCGCGGCGTCTCCGAGGACTCTCGTGCGCACCAGGAGCTCAACGGCGGCACCATCCCGGTCAGCTCGGTCGTCGGCCGTGCCGAGGTGATCATCTGGCCGATCGGCCACTGGTCCAAGCTCTCGGTGCCGAACACGTTCAACCAGACCGGCCTTTCCGCGCTCGCCGCGCCGGGCGGTATCCCGGTCGCCGCGACGGTCGGCGCGTTGCCCGTCACGCTGCTGCGTCGACGCCGCAAGCTGCGCAAACTCGCGAGTAGAGCCGCGGAGAACTGATCGGGTTCAGAAGTAGCTAATCTGATTACGTGTCAGCGCACCAGCAGCCACTCAATCTAGGGATCCCGCTGCCTCCGACCGTAGCCGACGGGCAGGATCTGTACGCATACGAGCAGGCATTACGCATCCACGGCTTCGCCTCGGTGGCCGGAGCCGACGAGGCGGGTCGTGGCGCATGCGCCGGTCCCCTCGTCGCCGGCGCGGTGGTCCTGCCGCCGGACCTGCGCCCGGACGGCCTCAACGACTCAAAGCTCATGACGGCGCCGGCCCGCGATCGGGCATATGACCAGATCGTTGCCGCCGCGGCTTGGTCCGTGGCGATCATCCCGGCGGCAGAGGTGGACCGGGTGGGCGTGCAGGAGGCCAACTACACGGCGCTACGCCAAGCGGTGGCCGGGCTGCACGTGACTCCCGGACTGGTCCTGTTCGACGGCTTCGCGGTCCCCGGAGTCGGCATCAGCAGCCGGGCGGTGATCAAGGGCGACCGGCTGGCCGCGTGCATCTCCGCCGCGTCGGTGATCGCCAAGGTGACCAGGGACCGGATCATGGTGGAGCTGCACGAGACCCATCCGGTCTATGGCTTCGCAGCTCACAAGGGGTACTCTACGGCTGCCCACCAGGCCGCCCTCGACCAGCACGGTCCGTGCCCCGAACACCGGCTCAGCTACTCCAACGTGCCGCGGCCCAGGGCGGATCTCACACCGACGGCGGACGACACCACCGCGCCGATTGTGGGTCAGAATGGGGAGGGGAGCGCCCAAGCCGCCCAGGGCGATCTCCTGGACTTCGGCGCAGTCGCCGGAGCCGGTTCACGAGCTCGACTGGACTTTAGGGGAGCGCGGCAATGAGCGCCGAGGATCTCGAGAAGTACGAGACCGAGATGGAGCTTCAGCTCTACCGGGAGTACCGGGACGTGGTCGGGCTCTTCCGTTACGTCGTGGAGACGGAACGGCGGTTCTACCTCACCAACCACGTCGACCTGGACGTGCGTTCGGCCGACGGTGAGGTGTACTTCGAGGTCACCATGTCCGACGCCTGGGTGTGGGACATGTACCGCCCGGCCCGTTTCGTCAAGAACGTGAAGGTCGTGACCTTCAAGGACGTCAACGTCGAGGAACTCGCCAAGGCGGATCTGGAGGTCCCCACCGACTGATCCCGCGCCGTGGACCCCCAAGCCGGGTCAACCCGCGCGGAGTCGTTCGCGAGCGGCTCGCGAGTGGTTCGCGGAACTACTCACAGAGTTATCCACAGCCACGAAAATTTTTCCGCCACCGCCCCTTTTGATCCCGCATCGTGGATACAGCCGGAAAAGTCCGGCCCGGCGCCAGCACAACGCCGGTTCCACGGGAGAACGGGGTCACAGGCATGGCAACCACACCGCAAACGAGCGCGGCGTCAACTCGAAAAGCATCAAAAGCGACGAGTGACGTCCTCCTCGGCCGGCCATGGGGCCACTGGCTCGGCCGCTACGGCGAGGAGGCCGCGGCACACTATCTGCTCGGCGCCGGTTACCAGGTGCTCGACCGAAACTGGGTGTGCCGGGATCCGGATCTGCGCGGTGAACTCGACCTGGTCGCCAGGTACCGGCGAACCGTGGTGGCGTGCGAGGTCAAAACCCGGGCAGGCGACCGCCTCGCACACCCGATCCAGGCGATCACCCCGGAGAAGGCGGCGCGTCTGCGCCTGCTGGCCACCCGCTGGCTTCACGAGCACCACCAACACCAACACCGAGGCCAACGCCCCACCGCTCCATCAGCCACCCGCCCACGCAGTCCCCAACTCCTTCCCCCTCGCACTCAACTGCGCATCGACGTCATCGCGATTCGCACCAGCCCTCGACCCCCCTATCCACTGCGCAGCCTCGACCACCTAGTCGGGGTGGCCTGATGCCCGGATACTGCTGGTTCCCAGACGACTGGTTCCCATACAACCCGCACACCCTCCACCCCACCTGCGCACCCTTCATGCCGTTCTACCTGGCCTTATCCGCCCTACCCGGGAGCGCGTGATGTCCGGCTACGGCCGATCCTGGTCGATCGGCCTCCTCGGGCTTCAGGGCACGCCGATCGAGGTCGAGGCGCACGCCACATCAGGCCTGCCCAAGTTCACCCTCATCGGCCTGCCCGACTCGGTGCTGACCGAGGCCCGCGACCGGGTTCGTGCGGCCGCGCTCAACTCCGGTCTCGAATGGCCGCAGGCGGTGCTGACCGTCAGCCTGTCCCCGGCCTGGATCCGCAAGCAGGGGTCCGGCTTCGACGTGGCCATCGCCTTCGCGGTCCTGCGCGCTACCGGCGCCATCCGCCAATCGGCGCTTACCGACGCCGTGTTCCTCGCCGAACTGGGGCTCGACGGCCGGGTCCGGCCGATCTGTGGCGTGCTGCCGAGCGTCCTGGCCGCGGCCCGTGCCGGACTGGGCTCGGTCTTCGTCGCCGAGGCAAATGCCGACGAAGCTGCCCAGGTCTCCGACGTAAAGGTCACCGGCCTGCGCTCATTACGACAGTTGGTAGCCCTGGCCAACGGCGACCCCATACCGACCGACCCATCAACTCCACTACCGTCCGCCGAGCAACTGCCCGGTGGCGGCCCGCCCCCGGAAGAGCCGACATTCGAGCCCGACCTCGCCGAGGTAGTCGGCCAGTACGAGGCCCGCCGCGCCCTAGAGCTGAGCGCGGCAGGCGGCCACCACCTGTTCCTCTGCGGAACCCCCGGAGCGGGCAAAACCATGCTTGCGAAACGCCTGCCCGGAATCCTGCCTCCGCTCGACGCCGAGGCCGCCCTGGAGGTCTCCGCAATCCACTCGCTCACCGGCACCCTGCCGCTCAACAGGCCGTTGATCACCCGTCCGCCGTTCTGTTCGATCCACCACTCGGCGACGGTCGCCTCAATGGTCGGCGGCGGTTCGGGCCAGGTCCGCCCCGGAGCGGTGAGCCGGGCGCACCGCGGCGTCCTGTTCCTGGATGAGATGCCGGAGTTCAGCCGCACCGCGCTCGATTCGCTCCGTGAACCGATCGAGTCGGGCGAGGTCGCCATCGCCCGCGCCAGCGGCATCGCGCGTTTCCCGGCGAGGTTCCTACTAGTAGCGGCGGCCAACCCATGTCCGTGCGGTCGCGCGGGCAGCCCGCTCGGCGCAGCCTGCACCTGCGCCCCACGTCAGCGGATCGCCTATCTCGCACGCATCTCCGGCCCGCTGCTTGACCGCATCGACCTGCGCGTGGACGTAACCCCGGTCGGCCCCGGCGAACTACTCGACGCAGCCAGCGGCGGCCAAGGCGGTGAGTCGACGGCAACTGTCATGGCCCGCGTCGCCGCCGCCCGAGACCGAGCGATACACCGCCTGGCCGACACCCCCTGGCGTTTCAACGCTCAAGTCCCAGGCCAAGCCCTCCGCAACAACTGGCCGCTGAGCCCCGACGTACTCACAAGCGCCGAACGCGCCCTGCGCTCGGGAACCCTCACCGCCCGAGGCCTAGACCGCGTGATCCGAGTCGCCTGGACCGTCGCCGACCTAGCCGGAGCGGCCCGACCAGACAAAGCAGCCATCGATACAGCCCTCGGCTTCCGCCTAGGCTCCATGTCCTTCACCGCCTGCTGACCAACCCCCCCACCGACTCGCCACCTCCACCCTGACCGACCGGTCCCACACCGACCGGCCACTTCGACACTGACCGACCGGTCCATGCTGGCCAGCTTCACACTGACTGGCCCGTGCCACGCCGACAAGCTACTTCGGCACTGACCGACTGGTCCCACGCTGGCCGACCAGCTTCACGCTGATTTGCCAGTCCCACCGACTGGCCACTTCGGCACTGTTCGACCGGACCATGCTGGCCGACCAACTTCACATTGAC
>NZ_DASYZI010000210.1:0-35625 GCF_035946395.1 Actinocrinis sp. | reverse complement strand
ACGGCGTTGATCGCCGCGAGGATCTGGTAGCGACCCGGGGCCACCCCGGTGGCCAGGCGCTCGCGTACCAACTGGTGGCCCTCGGCGATCAGCGCCGCGTTCCAGGACCCGCGATCCTGCTCGTCGAGGGGAACCAGTTCGCCGCTGCCCGAGACGCGGGCGGTACGGCGAGCCTCGATCAGCAGCATCAGCGCCAGCAGCCCGGCCACCTCGCCGTCGGCGGGCATCAGGGCGCGGATCAGGCGGGCGAGCCGGATCGCCTCTGCGGTCAGGTCGTGGCGCACGGGATCGGTGCCGGGCCCGGTGGCCAGGTAGCCCTCATTGAAGACCAGGTAGATGACGGTCAGCACGCCGGAAACCCGGGCCGGCAGATCCTGCGCGGACGGCACCCGATAGGGGATGCGCGCTTCCTTGATCTTGGTCTTCGCGCGGGTGATCCGCCGCCCCGTGGCGCTCTCCTGCACCAGCAGGGCCCGGGCGATCTCGCCCACGGTCAGGCCGGCGACCATACGCAGCGTCAGCGCCACGCGGCTCTCGATCGACAGCGCCGGGTGGCAGCAGGTGAAGATCAGCCGCAGCCGCTCGTCGTCGATGGCGCCCGGAGGCTCGGGCGGGTCGTCGTCGTCGTACAAGAGCCGAGCCTCCTTCTGTTTGTCGTCGCGCTTGTTCTCGCGCCTGATCCGGTCGATGGCTCTGCGGCTGGCGGTGGTGGTCAGCCAGGCACCGGGGTTCGGCGGCACGCCCTCGGTCGGCCACCGCTCCACCGCGATGGCGAACGCCTCGGCCGCCGCCTCCTCGGCGATCTCCAGGTCGCCGAAGCGTTTGGCCAAGGCGGCGACCACCCGCGCCCACTCCTCACGGTGAACCCGGGTGATCGCCTCGCGCGCGTCGGTCACGCTGACAGGAACGGCCGCACCTCGATCTTCCGGTTGCAGGCCTTCGACCCCTCCGCCGCCAGCCTGAGCGCCACGTCCAGGTCGGGAGCCTCGATGATCCAGAAGCCGGCGAGGTACTCCTTCGACTCCAGGAACGGCCCGTCGCTGAACATCGGCTCCCCGCCCCGGTTGTCGATCACCGTGGCCGCGACGGGCGCCCCGAGACCGCCGGCGAAGACCCAGTGCCCCTCGGCCTGGAGCCGCTCGTTGAACACGTCGATCGCGGCGTCCTCCTGCGGCGTGGCCGAGCCGGGGATCTCGTCGGCGATCACGGAAACCAGGTACTGCATCTCGGATCATCTCCTGTGCTTCGGGGCGCCCCTCGCGGGCGGCCGCTCACCCCTGCTACGAACGTCTCCGCCTCAATCGGACACCACCGCCCGGATTTCTTTCAAGCGCCCGCCGTCCACCACCCGCTGGCCACCGGGTGCCGCGCCTGCCTCACGGCTTGGCGTCGGCCCTCGCATACCGCGGGTGCCCGTTGGTTCGGTAAACCTGGATTGTGATCCCGTGAGGAGTGGACCGCGATTCGAGCAGCTCAAGTGCCACGTCCGGGCCGTCGTCGGGGAACAGCCGCGTGCCCTGACCGAGCACGACGGGGCAGGTGAACAGGATGATCTCGTCGACCAGCGAGTTCTCCAGCAGCCAGCGGACCAGAGCGCCGCTGCCGTGCACCTGCAACTCTCCGCCTGGCCTGGCTTTCAACTCGCGCATGGCGGCCGCGACGTCACCGGACAGCACGGTCGTGTCCGCCCACCGGCCCTCGGTCAGCGTGTTCGACGCCACGTACTTGGGCCGCCTGTTCAACGGACCCGCGATCGGGTTGCCATCCGGATCCGGCATCGCTCCCCAGTAGTCGGCGAAGGGCTCGTAGGTGCGCCGACCGAATAGGAACGCCTCCGCGCGCCCGTAGATCTGGTTCAGGAACGCCCCGGCCTCCTCGTCCCACACGGGACCCTGCCACCCGCCACGCCAGAACACGTCGCTGCGGTCCTCCTGCGGCCCGCCGAGCCCCTGCATCACCCCGTCGACGGTGATCATCGTGACAGTCGTCAGTTTCATCTCGACTCCCTGCGCTCCGAGCGCCCCACGGGCGGCCTCTCACCCCTACTACGAACGGCCCTGCCCCGATCCGACACTGCCCCCCGGAAGTCCATGCGAAGATTTCCCGCCCCATGCCTGAAACGGAATTCGCCCTTCAGCCAGGCATCTGATGATGCTTTCTCCTGAGTTTGGACGTCCAGGCATCTGTCCAGCTCGGCGCAAGGTAATCCTAAAGTAGGAATAACGGAGAATCGCGCGCTCGCGGGGTATGACGGACCATTGTGAGAGTGCGGCGATATCGCTAACGCTGGTATCGAGAATGTTGGCCCTCTCCTTTGAAAAGGAAACACGCCATGCCGTCGATACTCAAGCGCAGCATCGCCCTCGCCGTCGTCAGTCTGTGCGCTGCCGCGGGTGTCCTGGCGAGCGCCGCCACCGCTTCGGCCTCCACCGGCAACTGGGGCTGGCCGGAGCGCTCCACCACGGTCGCCCACGGGACGACCGCGTTCACCACGTTCGGAATGGAGTGCCTGACGAACGCCGACTGCACCGCCGAGACCGGCACGACCCTCACCTTCTCGCCCCAGGCGGGCACGGGGATCGTGGACCCCAACCACGCGATCTTCCCGTTCGTCAGGAGCGACACCGGTGCGGTCGTCGGCACCTGTGCCGCCAATCTGTTCGGGCTCCAGTGCACCCTGAACGTATCCGTGACCCTCGCCTACCAGGACGAACTGATCGGCGTCGCGACCGGTAGCGGCGTTGCGCTCGCCGTGCCCGCCTACCTCCCGCCGGGTACCGTCGTCGGCGAGTGGACCTGGTACGACCCGAATGGGATGACGGGGTTCTACCCGCCCACCGAGACCATCGTCGCCGTGGTCAACGGGTTCTGATTCCCGGCCCGGCCGTCTCGGCCGACCTCCTGCGCACCCCGGCTCCGGCCGGGGTGCGGCTGTGCGTCCTTGCCTGGTATGGCCGAGGCAGTCAAATTCGGCGGCGCGGACGTCCTGGCCGTCGCCGACGATTCCGGCGTGCCGGACGCGCTGCATGCCGTCGCAAGGATGGGCTACGTCGTCGAGCGCCAGTGGCTGCGGTGAAGGGCTTGACCTGAACAGTGCGTGCCGTCGCGTCCGGCGAGCGAGGAAATCGTCGGGCGGCAAAGTATACTGTCGGGCATGGTTACCCGAACCGCAGGTCAGAAGCACAAGCCTCGCTCAGAGAGAGCGCCGCGCGAGCCCGGGGCGCCGATACTCGCCTTGACGATGCGTGAACTCGGCAAGCTCACCGTCGACCAGGTGGCCGGGATCGACCATCCGGTTCCGGTGACGAGCAACGGATCACCGGTCGCGTGGCTGGTACCGCTCACTGCGGCTGAGCGGCGCCGGGCGGAGTTGATCGCTGCGGGCAGGCTGGAGCCCCGCCGCCGCGATGACTTGGAGGCCTGGCGGCCCCTACCGCCTGCCGAGCCCGGGGAATCGACGCTGACGGAGATTCTCGAAGCGATGCGTGCGCAGGAGCGAACGTGATCTATCTGGATTCGTGCGCTCTGGTCAAGCTGGTGCTCGCCGAGAAGGAGACGCCCGCGTTGGAGGCATACCTTGCCGGGCGCAGGTCGCAGATGCTCAGCTGTCAGCTCGCCCTGACCGAAGTCGTCAGGGTCGTGCGCCGGTCGTGCCACGATGCGCAACGGCGGCTGGTGGTCGACCCCGTCGTCCGTGATGAGCGTCTCGCCGCCGCTGCCCGGTTGCTCGACCGGATCGATCTGCTTGTCGTGGACAGAGCGGTGTTCACCGCCGCCGCGGTGTACGACGATGACCCCCACGTCGGCTCATTGGATGCGATCCATCTGGTCTGCGCCCGAGAAGTCGGCGACACGCTGACCGATTTCATCACCTATGACAAGACGCTGGCGTGCGCGGCCGCCGCCGCCGGATTGCCGCTGGCGCAACCCGCGTAGTACCGCGCTTCCCGGAAGCCGCGCGCGGTCAGGCTTCGTACGCGACCGTCACCGGGGCGTGGTCGCTCCACCGCGACGGGTGGTCGACGGCGCGTTCGACGACGGCACTGGTCGCCAGCTTGGCCAGGCCGGGGGTGGCGATCTGGTAGTCGATGCGCCATCGGATCGACGCGGATTCACAATGTGTGAGGGACGGTGTCTGTGTGTGGTGTGATCAGTTGCCTCACGGAGTGACGGCCGATGCGATGTCCGTGTGGATGAAGTCCTTGCCTTTGAAGAGCAGCGGCTCGTTCATGTTCTTCGCGAGGGCGTATGCCAGGCAGCCGCCGAAGTTGAGCCCGGCCGGGTGCCCGCTGCCCTTGCCGAAGTCGCGATAGGCCTCTCGAGCGATGCGGGCCTGTTCCTCGGTGACCGGCTCGACGCGGATGTGTGCGGCCTGGACGAGTTCGTCGAATCTCCGACTAGCCACCGGATCCCGACTGCTGTCGATGACGATCGCGGCTTCCAGGAGGTTGGCAGCAGACATTCTGCGGATGGTCGCCGCTTCGATCGCCTCTGCGAACACGGCCGCGTCGGGCTCGGCTCGGAGGATCGCAATGACGGCAGACGTGTCGATGATCACGCGGGCAGCCCGTTCTCGTCGTAGAGCAGATCGCCGTGTTCGGCGGATCGGAACGGCTCGCTCAGTCGCCTCGCCGTATCCTCTCCTATGGCGAGCAGCCGCTCGGCCAAACTCGCGCTGTGCACTGCGCGAACGCGGTCCAGTCGCTCTCGAACCGCCACGGTGACCGCCGTCGTCTGGCTTTCGCCAGTCAGGCGTGCGAGCTCTAGGACCAGATGGTGTGTCTCCTCGTTCTTGATATTGAGGCTCATGGGTCTCCACCTTTCTACCACTGATCGATACCATGGTACCTCGTCTCAGGGTGAGGCGCAGCACTTGATCACACGTCGAACGTGACCGTGACCGGGGCGTGGTCGGACCAGCGCTGCTCGTGCGCGGTCGGGCGCTCGATGCGGGCGCTGGTGGCGCGCTGGGCCAGGCCGGGGGTGGCGATCTGGTAGTCGATACGCCAGCGGATCGACTCGGATTGACAACGGCACAGCGCCGTGAGCCACTGCCGCCGTCGAGCTCCCTGATCGTGCGTCACGACCCCATGGATTTGAAGCGTTCTGTGATCCAGTCGGAGATGCCTGTGACCAGCTCCCGATTGCCGGACAGATGATCACGGTGCTCCGGCCAGGCATCTACCACGGCTCGAGCGGTTTGCGCCGCAACGTCTTCGAGCCCGCCACCGATCTTGCCAAAGCGTCGATCAAGGCGTGTCTCGAGCTGGGTGAACGAGGAGTACCGGACAGCTTCGAAGTTCTTCGTACCACAGAACCTGAGGCCCAGGTCCTCCATATCATCTGCGGCGTCACGATACTGAGTTGTCGATACCAAATCATATGCTGGAGAAAGTGTCGGGATGCGCCTATCTGGATAAATGAGCGACCAGTTCTTGAGATGCGCGTCCCCGTTACCGATCATGACAGAAAATGCGAGCCTCCGCGCAACCTCCCGCAATGCCCTGAGGTCTCTACCCCGATATGCGAGGGCCGCGACGGTCTCAAAGGTGCCCTCGTACTTGGCTTGCGGGTACTTGTCGCGCACCTGAGCGAAATCCTCGATGTGAACCGCGCTTCGACTTTCGTCCATGCGCCGGTCGAAGCGACGCACCGCGTAGGCCCACTCTTCTGTGTTCGGCCACATGCGCGATGGGAGCCCCTCCAACTCGTCTCGATGGACAAGGCGGATCTCAGGAACCTCGATTCCGGTGCTTCGAGCGAGCGACATCATCGTGAACTCGTTGCGTGGTACGTCCGGAAACCGATAATCCGGAAACTTGACGAGCCAATCGCCATGCTCACCTACAGCGGGAACAGTGAGCCTGTCCCCATGCGCCAGCATTGAGAACTTGAGTGCGACACCCGCGAGGGAGAACCGCCATGGTGATGTGTTGTTCGTTACCTGAGCTGTGCCGGGATCAACTGGCCCACCGCTATCGTGCCAGTCGTCGTGCTCGTCGGGACCTTCGGCTCCGATAACCTGGATGGCACCGGGTAGATCGCGCCCAACCTGCACAAGCAGTTCCATTTCGCGGTCGAGAGCGACCTTCCGGTCTGCTGCGATCCACTCGCGCAACGGCCCTTCAGGCAACAAGTTGGAGAACCATCGCGGCAGTCGCAGAGCCGATGCGTATGGCTTGCGGAGGTTCTCCTCGAAACGCAGGCCAAGGATCGGGCGCGCCGGGTCGGCCAAGTAACCTTCGTTGAAACCGAACTGTGTATAGTCGCCCCGCTGGCGGAGTGTTCCGATCCGTCGGCCATGCAGGAGAACTGCGAAGTACTTCTCACTCAACGCCATCAGCGAATTCGTCCAGTTCGTCAAGGTCGAGCGAATCGAGGGCAGGGGTGTCCTCGAACTTCCACTCTGCCATCTTGGCGAGGAAGTCGTGGAGGTTCGAAGCGACTCTCGCTTGACGGACGTCAAGAAATTCGTCGCGGCGTCCCGCCGCCAGATGGTCGGCAGTTTCCCGATCCATACAGTGCGACGCGAGTACGGCGTCCCAAGTCGCGTCGTCGAGGTCTATCGGCTGCTGGCTGAGGGTCTCGAGAAGTGTGTCGGCTGAGTCTGTCTGGCTTGGTACGAACACGCGGTTGGCGGCCCACAACTGCTTGGTTCCGCCCAGTTTGCTGGAGTAGATCTGGCGAACCGCGAGGGCGGCTGTGGTCTCGTCGGCGAGGAGGTTTGAGAGTTCGCGGGCGCCGAAGGCGGCACCGGTGGAGGCGGACCTGGGGTGCAGGTCCCACCATGAGCACAGGATGATTTTCCCCGTGGCCTCGTTCGTCCGGAAGCGGGCAGGATTAGGTAACGTGGGTCCTCCTGCGGCTTCCATGGACTTTACCAGCCCGTCGACCGAGCCTGGTTCGTCTCCTGGCACGATGAGGGCGCATAGGGTTCGACTCATCGCGCTAAAGCTACCCTTGAATACGACAGGCCCGCTCGCGGCGACACGCCAGTAGGCCCGACGCAGCAACTGGAGATTACGCGGCTGCGGGTCTGGGAAATGAGCGAAAAATCGGGCGAGAACGACAAGTGGCGCCTTATAGGCAACGAGCGACAGGTGAGGAACTCCGGCAACCTGCTGAAGGAACTCGACCGCTCGCGTCAAAGCCTTCTCGCCTTCAGCAAAGGCTGTCTCCTGATCCTCGCCGGGAAATTCTGGGTCGCTGCGGCGTATCTTGTCATCAAACTCGGACCGGATGTCTCGCGAAGGATCTGGGCCGCGGCGCGCAAGGACAGCGTGGAGCACAGTGTTGGTGTCGATGGCCCCAAACCCGGTTTGTGCTGCGACGCGCTCCGCGATTCGCGGAAGCGACAGGCGGTTTCGCGCGCCTTCCTCGGGGCCAGCGAACAGCGCCGAAAAGATCTCTGCCCTGCTCAGTCGCTTTCCATAGTTGTTCATCCGGTCGAAGATGACGGTGAGAGTTCCCTCGTCTTCCTGTCGGACGAGTGTTGCCGGAATCTTGAATTGGCGTAGCAGTTTCATGACGCGCCGAGCTTCGAGGGACTGGCTCTCCGTTGGCTTCGTGGCCGCCATCCACTCCACCAGCTTCTCCAGATCAAAGAGCACAGGCATAGGAATGAGATGCGGCTCCGGCAGTTTCGGGCTCGGAACGAATTCTCGTGCTTCGAGATCGTAATGAATCGAAAAGGTGGAGTTCAGAGCTCCGTCTGCGTGAAGAGCGTTCGCCAGGCTGGTGACGCGCTGCTGACCGTCCACAATCCAAAACGCGTCACCACCTTCTGGCGCTTCCAGGCTCAGGGCGCCGAGAGTGACGCGTTCTTTCGCGGACTGGCGAACCCAGATCAGCAGACTGCCGATCGGATACCCTTTGACGATACTGTCAAAGAGGCGCAGGATATCCTCGGTGCCCCACCTGAAATCCCGCTGGAAGTGGGGAACGCGGACGCGGCCGTTCCATGCGAGCGTGACCAGATCATCGAGCTCATAGGTGATGGCGCTCGGCTGGGTGTCCGGCCCGGGCTTGGTCATGTTCCGCCTTCCAGTGACGTCGGCATCAGGTTTGCACAGCCGATCTTGGACGGCAAGCAGGAAATGGATTCGACGCGAGTGGTGTTCAGCGGAACAATCTGATCACACGTCGAATGCCACTGGTACCGGGCGTGGTTCGACTGGCGCTCGGCGTGCGTGGGGGGCGTTCGATGATGGTGCTGGCCGCGTGTTTGGCCACGCCAGGGTGGCGATCCGGCAGTCGATGCGCCAGCAGATCGAATCGGATTGACAAACTGCCTCGACCGGCGTGCGAGGGCACCGACGCGATGATCTGGAGCCATGGCAGCCCCTTGCCGTCGGCCGTGTCCGGAGAGTCCACTTTGGCGGAGATTCTCGAGTCGATGCGCGAGCGAACGTGATCTATCCAGATTCGTGCGCTATGGTGAAGCTGGTCCTCGCCGAGAAAGAGACGCCCGTGCTTGAGACGTACCTCGCCGGGAGCAGATGCTCAGGTGTCAGGTCTTGGACCGGGAAGTGTTCGCCGCCGCCGCGGTGTACGGGGACGGCCCTCACGTCGGCTCGTTGGATGCGATCCACCTGATCTGCGCACGGGAAGTCGGTAATACGTTGACCGATTTCATCACCTACGACAGAACATTGGCGCGTGTGGCCGCCGCCGCCGGGCTGCCGCTGGCGCAACCTGCGTAGCAGCGCGCATCCGAGAAGCGGCGAGCGGTCAGGCTTCGTACGTGACGGTCACCGGGGCGTGGTCGCTCCACCGAGACGGGTGGTCGACGGCGCGTTCGACGACGGCGCTGGTCGCCAGCTTGGCCAGGCCGGGGGTGGCGATCTGGTAGTCGATGCGCCAGCCGGCGTCGTTGTCGAAGGCGCGGCCGCGGTACGACCACCACGAGTAGGGGCCGGGGCCCTCGGGGTGCAGGGCGCGCAGCACGTCCACGTAACCGGCCTCGTCGAAGACCCGCGAGAGCCACGCGCGCTCGTGCGGCAGGAAGCCGGAGGCGTTCTGGTTGGTCTTCCAGTTCTTCAGGTCCGCCTCGCGGTGCGCGATGTTCCAGTCGCCGCAGACCACGAGTTCGCGGCCTTGTGCCTCGGCGCGGGACCTGGCCGCCTTGAGGTAGTCGAGGAACTCGGCCATGAACCGCTCCTTCTCGACCTGTCGCTCGGTCTCGACCTCGCCGGAGGGCAGGTAGAGGCTGGCCACGGTCACGGTCGGCAGGTCGATCTCGGCGTACCGGCCCGAGGTGTCGAACTCGGCGGAGGAGAAGCCGATGCGTACTTCCCGGGGCTCGGTGCGGCTGTAGATCGCCACGCCGGAGCGGCCCTTGGCGCTGGACGGGGCGAACAGCACGTGCCAGCCTTCGGGTTCGCGCAGTTCGGCGGGGATCTCCTTCGGTTCGGCGCGCACCTCTTGGAGGCAGACGACGTCCGCGGCGCTCTGCGCGAGCCAGCGGTCGAAGCCTTTGCGGGACGCGGCGCGGATGCCGTTGACGTTGGCGGTGGAAACTGTGATCACGGCGGACTCTCCGGGGGCGGGGCGGATCGGGCGACTGGATTGTGGGTGCGCGGACATTCTCGCTCTCGGCACTGACATCGGGAGCGTAGTCGCGCCATTGTCACGAGATCGCGCTAATCGTCGCAGAGCATGGACGCGGCCAGGTCCTCGGCGATCTGCTCCGCCTGACTGTCCACGGTGATCCGGACGCGGTGTGGGCGCTCGTCGTCGGCAGGCGGTTCCAGGTCCGCGAACTGGCTGTCCAGCAGCTTCGCCGGGAAGAAGTGGTCACGCCTCGCGGCCAGGCGCGCGCCGATGATCCGGCGGTCGACGTCCAGGTAGATCAGTCGCACGTTCGGACGGCCGGCGCGTAGCTGGTCGCGGTAGGCGCGCTTGAGCGCCGAGCAGCTGACCACCGCGGGCCGGCCGTCCGCGCTCGCCGCGTCTATCCAGGCGCCGATGCCGGCCAGCCAGGGACGCCGGTCGGCGTCGTCGAGGGGCTGGCCGGCGACCATCTTCGCCAGGTTCTCCTCGGGGTGGAAGTCGTCGGCCTCCGCGTACGCCCAACCCAGCCGCCGCGCGAGCAACGCGCCGACCGTGCTCTTTCCGCTGCCGGATACGCCGGTGACGAGCAGGATGCATGGCGGGTCGGCCGGTGTCGCTGGAGGCGTGGACGGGGTCTGCGTTGTCACGGGGATGATCTTAGACGGCTGAGGTGGCGGCGCGGTCGAGATGAGAGAGCCGTGCCCCGGCCGACTATCGGTGTCGGCCGGGGCACGGTGGAGGGGGCGGTGGATCGCTTAGTGGCAGGCGGTCCCGTTGACGGTGAAGGAGGTCGGGTTGGCGTCGCTGTTCGTGAACGTCCCGGTGAAGCCGATCGTCACGTTGGCGTTGGGCGCGATCGTCGAGTTGTACGACAGGTTGGTCGCGGCGACCGCCTCACCGGTCTGCGTGTAGGACGCGGTCCACATCTGGTTGATCTTCTGGTCGCCCGGGAAGGTCCAGTTGATCGTCCAGCCGTTGATGGTCGAGGTCCCGGTGTTGGTCAGCACGATCTGGCCCTGGAAGCCGCCCGCCCAGCTGTTGGTCAGCGAGTACGCGGCGGTGCAGGACACGGCGCCGCCCGACGACGGGGAACTGGACGGCGACGCGGATGCCGACGGTGAGGCGGAGGGCGACGGGGATCTCGACGCCGATGCCGACGTCGAGGGCGACGCGCTGCCGGTGCTTCCGGCGCCGGAGAGCGGGTCCTGGATCGTCGCGAGCAGCGACTGCTTGGCCGCGCTGACCGGGGTCGGGTCGTAGCTGCCGTCCAGCAGCGCGAAGGAGTCCTCGCCGTTGAGCGCCCAGTAGGTCCAGCTCATGTTGTTGGACTTGATGTACGAGACCAGCGAGGAGAACCACTGGCCCTGCGAGCCGGCGGTGGAGTCGGACACGTCCGTGGCGCCGTTGCCGGTGCCGAACTCGCCGACCCACAGCGGCGCGATGTTCTGCTGCGGGATGTAGCCCCAGAACTTGTTCCACACCGCGTCCAGGCTCGCCGACGTGGTCGAGGAGTTGAACCAGGTCTGCTGGAACAGGGTCGGCCCGTAGTCGTGCGCCGAGTAGACCACGTGGCCGGGGGAGCTGAGCACGACCGGGTACTGCGTGACCCCCTCCAGGTTGCCGCCCCACCAGGTGGTGTCATAGCCGCCGCTGGCCGCCGAGTTCGGGAAGTTGCTGATGCCCTCGCAGAAGACCAGCGCGTTGGGGTCGGCGGCCAGGACCGCGTTGCCCGCCTGCTCGTAGGCCAGCCGGATGTCGGTGTTCGGGTCGCCGGAGCCCCAGGTCGCGGCGCTGGCGTAGGCGACGCCGGTCGGCGTGTGCGGCTCGTTGCGCAGGTCGAAGCCGATGACCGTGGAGTTGCCCGCGTAGCGCTTGGCGATGGTGGACCAGTCGTTGACCCAGGCCGAGCTCGGGTACGCGCTGGTGTACCACAGCCCGTTCGACTCGGCCGTCTCGCCGGCCTCGGAGCGGTGGTTGTCGATGATGACCTTCAGGCCGTCCTGGCCTGCGTAGCTGACGATCTTGTCCAGGATCTGTAGGTCGTTCAGGCCCACCAGGTCCGTGTTGATCGGGCCGGTGTTGTACTGGCTGAAGTTCTGCGGCACGACCGGGGTCTCGACCGCCTGGTCCGAGATCGGGATCCGGATCGTGTTGTATCCCAGGTTCTTGATGTCGTTGATGACCGCGTGGTAGTCCTGCGCCCACAGGCCGTGCGCGATCTCGTCCGGGGTCTCGAACCCGTACCAGTTCACGCCCGCGATGCGTACGACGTTGCCGTTCGAGTCCAGGATCTGGCTGCCGGAGGTGTGCCAGTAGCCCGCGCCGACCGCACCCGCCGCGCGGGCCAGCGGGCCGAAGGCGACCAGCAGCGCCGCGATCGCGGCCAGCACCGCGCTCACGGCCAGCGCGGACAGGACCACCGGGCGCCGCCGTGCGGCCGCCGCCGCGTCGAGTCTCATTGTTTGCATGGAAATACCGCTCCTTGAGGCGTCCGCTCGAATCGACCGATTCGGCCGGTGCACCGAAGCTACGAAGCCGCCGGGTATGTTCCAAGACCGCGGACGAGGCGGGTGCGGCCCGGTGCCGCGAGCGGTTCGGCGACCTGCGAATTCGACGGTTTTCGATGCTCAGCCTGCGTGTAAGTTTCACAGGACGTTGACGCTCTCGGCGGCCGGGCGCGACGATCCGAGTGCTGATGATCGGATGTTCGGAAGGAGTACGAGGTGAGCTCTGGACCAAGGCGCGCTCGCTGGCTGCGGCGGACCGCCGGGGCGGCCGCGCTCACGCTGGCCGGGGCGCTGGCCCCGGCGGGCGCGGCAACGCTCGGCGCGAGCGCGACGGCGTCGGCCGTCAACGCGGTGAACGTCACAGTCAACGCCCACGAGGGACTCGGCACCATACCCGCGACCGGCTACGGCCTCAACAGCGCGGTATGGGACAACCAGATGAACGTCCCCGTGGTGCAGAATCTGCTGTCGCAGGCGGGAATCGGCATGCTGCGCTATCCCGGCGGCTCGTACGGCGACATCTACCACTGGCAGACGAACACGGCGCCCGGCGGCTACGTCGCGCCGGGCACGGACTTCGACTCCTTCATGGGCACCGTGAAGAAGATCGGGGCGCAGCCGATCCTGATCGCCAACTACGGCACCGGCACGCCGGCCGAGGCGGCGGGCTGGGTCCAGTACGCCAACGTCACCAAGGGCTACGGCGACAAGTACTGGGAGATCGGCAACGAGAACTACGGCAACGGCTACTACGGCGCCGACTGGGAAGCCGACAACCACGCGAGCAAGAGCCCGGCGACGTACGCGAACAACGTGCTCCAGTACATCTCCGCGATGAAGGCCGTCGACCCGACGATCAAGATCGGCGCCGTGCTGACACTGCCGGGCAACTGGCCGGACGGCGCCGTCGCCGGCGGCGACGCCTACGACTGGAACCGCACGGTGCTCTCGATCGCCGGATCGGCCATCGACTTCGCCATCGTGCACTGGTACCCGAACGGCCAGGGTGCCGCGACCGCGCTGTCCGAGCCGAGCCAGCTGACCGGCGAGTTGGCCCAGCTGCGCAGCGAGATCAACCAGTACGCCGGGTCGAACGCTTCGAACATCGGCATCGCGCTCACCGAGATGAACTCGGGCGTCGACACCACGACGCAGCCCGACGCGCTGTTCGGCGCCGACTCGTACATGACCGCGCTGGAGCAGGGCGTGTTCAACGTGGACTGGTGGGACACGCACAACGGCGCGGGCACCATCAGCACCGCACCCGACGGCGCCACCGACTACAACGACTGGGGCGTCCTGTCCAGCGCCACCTGCACCGGCTCGGTGTGCGAGCCGGCCCTCAACACCCCGTTCCCGCCGTACTTCGCGATCAGCATGCTGAGCAAGCTGGGGCGGCCGGGCGACCAGATGGTGCGCGCCGGGACCGACCAGTCGCTGGTGAGCGCGCACGCGGTGCTCCAGGCCAACGGCGATCTGGCCGTGCAGCTGGTGAACAAGGACCCGAACAACGCCTATCCGGTCAACCTGCACTACACCGGGTACCAGCCGAGCACCGCGACGCCGACCGTCTACACCTACGGCGACGAGGCGAGCTCGATCACGTCGGCGTCGCAGGGCACGAGCAGCAGCCAGACGATCGCGCCGTACTCGATCGAGACGGTCGTGCTCACGCCCTCCGGCAACGGCGTCAGCGCCCTGACGGCTCCCGGCGCGCCGGCGGCGTCCGGGGTCACCGGCAGCCAGGCCACGATCAGCTGGACGCCGTCGAGCGGCGGCCAGGTGGCCCGGTACGAGGTCTACCAGCAGTTCGGCACGACCAGCCAGTTGCTGGCCGAGTCGAACTCGACCTCCGCGACGCTGTACAACCTGGTGCCCGGCACCGGCTACACGATCAACGTGCTGGCGACGGACCAGATGGGCAACCTGTCGCGGGCGTCGGTTCCGGTGAGCTTCACCACGAGCACGCCGAGCAACAGCACGTGCGCCGTGAACTATCAGATCACGACGTCGTGGGGCAGCGGCTACGTCGCCTCGCTGACCATCACCAACACCGGGCCGAGCGCGATCAACGGCTGGACGCTGACCTTCAGCTTCCCGGCCACGACCGAGTCGTTCAACTCCGGCTGGAACGCGAACTGGACGTCGAGCGGCCAGAACGTGCACGCCACCAACGTCGACTGGGACGCGAACCTGGCGCCCAACGGCGGCAACTCGTTCAACATCGGTTTCGTGGGCAACGAGGCCGGGGCGTATCCGTCGCCCGCGGCGATCAGCCTCAACGGAACGGTCTGCACGACGACGTACAGCTCATGACGAGCTGAGTGACACCGCTGTTCCGGCTGTGGGGTGCATCACGCGTGATGCACCCCACAGCGTATGCGGCGCGGGGCGCTTCGGGCCTTACCATGGCTCTGGGGCGACGACGTGGTACGCAACGGCAGGCAGGGAGCGGCGTATGGCGCACACCTTCACAGAGATCGACGATGACGTCCGCGAGTTCATCGAGGCTCAGCCGATGTTCTTCGTCGGCACCGCGCCGAGCGGCGCCGACGGCCTGGTGAACATCTCGCCGAAGGGCTACCGGGACTCGTTCGCCGTCATCGACGAGCGCACCGTCGCGTACCTGGACCTGTTCGGCTCCGGGGCGGAGACCATCGCGCACGTCAAGCAGAACGGCCGGATCGTGGTGATGTTCTGCTCCTTCACCCGCAACTCGCGCATCCTGCGGCTGCACGGTCACGGCAGGGTCCTGCGAGCGGACGACCCCGAGTTCGCCGCGCTCGCCCCGCGCTTCAACCTCGAACACCCGGGCCTGCGCTCGATCATCCTGATCGACGTCGAGCGGGTCGCCGACTCCTGCGGGTATGCGGTCCCGTACATGGAGTTGGTCGACGAGCGGCCGGTGCTCGACAAGGTCCACGCGACGCGCACCCCCGAGGAATGGGCCGAGCGCGTCGCCGGGGTCAACGCCAGGAGCCTGGACGGACTTCCCGCACTCGACCCCGACCATCCGCTGCCGACCTCGGTGCCCCGATCGTGACCGCCGTCGCCCCGCGCCGTCCGGTCATGAGCGTGTCGGCTGCGACCGGGGATCACCAGTGCGGCGGCGGATCGGCGGATTGGTGCCGCATCGCCGTGTGAAGCCGGCTCGCGTGTTCGACCAGCGCGATCAGCACCTGCTTGCCGGAGGCGCGCTGCCGGGCGTCGCACAGCACCACCGGGGTTCGCGCTTCGAGGTTCAGCGCCTCGCCGACCTCCTGCGGCGTGAACCGGCGGGCGCCGTCGAAGCAGTTGACGGCCACCGCGAACGGGATGCGCCGGCGCTCGAAGAAGTCCACCGCGGGGAAGCAGTCGGCCAGCCTGCGCGTATCGGCCAGCACCACCGCGCCGAGCGCGCCCTGTGCCAGTTCGTCCCACAGGAACCAGAAGCGGTCCTGACCGGGCGTGCCGAACAGGTACAGCGCGAGTCCGTCGCGGATGGTGATCCGGCCGAAGTCCATCGCCACCGTGGTGGTGTACTTGCGCTCGACCCCCGCGGTCTGGTCCACGTCCCGCCCCGCCTCGGTCATCGTCTCCTCGGTACGCAGCGGCCTGATCTCGCTCACCGCGCCGACGAGCGTCGTCTTGCCGGCACCGAAGCCGCCTGCGACGAGGATCTTGAGCGCGACGAACGGTTCGGCCTCATGGCCGGTGTCCCGACACGACGACGCAGTGTCCTCATACGACGCAGTGTTCTCATGCAACCCGGTGCCCTCATACAGTCCGGTGCCCTCATGCGAGGCCGAGTCCTGATACGGCCCGGAGTCCTGGTACAACCCTGTGTCTTGAAACAACCCCGTGTCTTGAAACAACCCGGCATCTTGGAACAACCCTGTGCCTTGAAATATCCCGGTGTCCTGATGCGCCGTGCCGCCGCCGGGTGCGCGGCGGCGGCCGGACCCGTGGTCAGAGCGCGCGAAGACCATCGATCACCTCCTGCAGGATGCGTTCGTCGAACACGTCGGCCGGCGCGGCCGGTTGGCGGACCCTGATGTGTCCGATCTCCAGCAGGTCGCCCAGCAGCACCCGGGTCACGCCCAGCGGCAGGTCGCAGCGGGACGCGATCTCGGCCACCGGCTGCGGCACGTGCCGGCACAGCGCGAGCACTCGCGCCTGTTCGGGGCCGAGTGTCGGATCGTCGTACGGACCGCTTTGGGCGGTGACCAACGTCATCAGGTTGAAGATCTGATCATCGGCGCGCGCACGGCCGCGGGTGAGCGCGTACAGTCGCACGAGCGGCCCGGCGTCCTCGTCGTACCACTGTGCCGAGTCGGACCATTGCGCCGAATTGGACCACTGTGCCGAGCGTTCGTGATCCGCCGGCCAGCCGCCGTTCATGGGACTGGGACCGCTATTCACGGGTCTGCCGTTCACGGGGCCGTCGTTCGCTGGGTTGTTGTACACCGCGCCGCCACTCGTGGGGCTGTTGTTCATGGCACGGCGCCCGCGCCGGAGCCGCTCCCGGAACGTGGCGGTGTGAACAAATGCTCGCCTACTCGCCGCACCAGCCGGGCCAGTTCGTAGGCGATCAGGCCGACGTCGCCCTCCGGGTTGCTGAACGCCGCCAGGCAGGTGCCGCCGCCCGCCGCGACCACGAACAGGAACCCGCCGTCGAACTCCACCATCGTCTGGCGCACCGTTCCGACCTCGAAGTGCCGCCCGGCGCCCTTCGCCAGACTGTGGAAGCCGGAGGCGATGGCGGCCAGATGCTCGCCGTCCTCGCGGGGCAGACCGGCGGTCGCGGCTACGGCCAAGCCGTCGGTGGACAGCAGCACCGCGTGCCGGATCGACGGGACGCCGGCGGCCAACTCGTCGAGCAGCCAGCCGAGCTCACCGCCGGTGTTGACGCCGCCGGGATTGGCGGTGAGGGACATCGGGCCTCCATGGCGCGGTCATCTGGACACAGCGAAGGGGAGAGGTGATCTGGACGTGTGATTCGGCACCGTGATCTGACCCGGCACAGTGATCTGACACTGTGACCTGACGCAGCGGTCTGACACAGCGGTCTGACACCGTGATCTGATACGGCGGTCTGGCACGGCGACGGTCAGCCGTCGTGGGACGCGGATTCGGATGAGGCGCGGCCGAGCGACCAGCCTTTCTGGTACGCGGACATCGTCACGCGCGCCTGTTCGGGGGAGCGGGGAGACGGATCGTCTTCGTTCTCGGCCGGCGATGGTGATTCCGGCTCGCCGCGCAGCCCCGGCGCGAGGCTGGCTTGCCGCACCCGGCGGGGGAGACCGTCAGCTGCCTGCGAGCCTGCTGACGTCGTATCTGCACTCGTCGTTCCTGCGCTCACGGTTCCCGCACTCACGAGCACCGGCTCGCGTGCGACCGATACGCGCCTTTCGAGCGCCGCCTTCGGCACCGGCGTCGGGCTCGCCTCCAACAGCACACTGGGAAGCAGCACCACGGCCGTCGTCCCGCCGTGCCCCGACCGTTGTAGCGCGACCCTGATACCGTGCCGCCGGGCCAGTCGGCTGACCACGAACAGCCCCAGCCGGTCGCTGTCGAACAGGTCGTCCTGCCGGGTGCTCGCGATCCGCCGGTTCGCTTCGGTCATCGCCTCGACGCCCATACCGAGCCCGCGGTCCGCGATCTCCACCGCGTACCCGGCGGCGACCGGCGAACCCAGCACCTGCACGCGTGCGTGCGGCGGTGAGAAGGCGGTCGCGTTCTCCACCAGTTCGGCGAGCAGATGGGTCAGGTCCGCGATGACGGCCCCTGCGACGTATGCCTCCGGCATCCGCAGCACGTCCACGCGTGCGTAATCCTCGACCTCTGCGACCGCCCCGCGCACCACGTCCACCAGCGGCGCGGGCCTGCGCCAGCCACGACCCGGCGCCGCGCCGGACATGATGATCAGGCCCTCGGCGTGCCGCCGCATCCGGGTGGCCAGGTGGTCGAGGCGGAACAGGTCCTCAAGGTCGCGTGCGTCGTCGATCCGGCGCTCCATCCCGTCGAGCAGGGCCAGCTGCCGATGCAGCAGCGCCTGGCTGCGCCTGGCCAGGTTCAAGAACACCGCGGACACGCCGCTGATCGCCTCGGCCCGGTCCAGCGCGGCACGCAACGCCGCGTGGTGCACGCCGGCCAGGGCCTGCGCCACCTGACCGACCTCGTCGCGCGCGTCCGCGCCGGACCACGCCACGGCCCGCGCCTCGGCCTCCAGGTCCACCGCCTCCCCGGCCCGCAGCCGGGAGATCGCGCGCGGCAGCCGCCGCCGGGCCAGGTCGAGCGCCGCGTCGCGCAGCCCGACCAGCTCCAACACCAGCCCGCGGCCGATCCAGACCGACACCAGCAGGCAGGCGACCAGCGCGATCAGGCCGAGCAACACGCCGACGCCTGCCTTCGTCGCCAGCGCGTGCCGGTACGGATCGACTCCTGCGATCGCCGCCGTTCCGGCCGCCGTCACCACATCGCCGAGATCGCTGAGGGCTGTCGGCGCCGATGAAGCCCACGCGTCTTCGGCGTTGGCGACGTCCACGCCGTCGGCGGAGCCCAGGTTGCCGCTGTTGTTTGTGCCACTGCTGTTCGTGTCACCGTTGTTCGTGGCCTGATCACCGGCTTCCAGCAGCGTCTGCTGAGCGGTGCGCAGCCGCTTGTAGGCCGCCGTCGACGTGGCCTGACGGTACGTCGCGGCGTCGGCGGCGCGCAGTTCGGGTAGCGCGGCCTGTTCGAGTTCGTACTGGCTGTAGCAGGCGCCGGCGAACTGCCGGTAGCCGTCCGGGCTCAGGCCACTGCCGCCCGCGCGCGCGTTGGCCACGATCGCGGCTTGGCGGGCGAGCATCTCCCGGGAACGCGCCACGTCGATGACGGCCCACGCCTCGGACGCCGACTGGCCGCCCTGCCCGGCGTGGTCGAGTGCCGCGGCGAGGCCGCCGTCCAGAGCGAGCGCGTCCTCGATCGCCTTTGTGTAGCCCGCTTGTGCGGTGGCCCAGGTCACCTGCCGCTTGGCCGCCTCGCCGCGCAGCGCGGGCAGCGCGGCCAGGTCGTCGAGCAGGGTACTGATGCGTTCGCCGACGTCCGCGCCGAGTCCCGCCGCCGCGGCGGCGGAGGTGCCCGCGCCGGTTCGCAACGTGCCGGCCGCCGAGTCGGTTGCCGTGTACATCGCCGTCAGCGTCGCGTCCGGCCGCACTGAACCGGCGGTGCCCAGGAACCACGCGACGCCGATGCGTTCGCGTTGAAGAGCGCTGACGACGTCGTCGGTCGGCGTGTGAACCGCCGCGCTGAGCTGCTTGAGTTCGGTCAGCGTGTACACGGTCTGCGCGGCCTGGACCGCTGCCAGGCCCCACAGCGTCATCAACGAGACGATCGGGATCGCGAGCAGGCCGACGACCTTCGCCCGGATCGCACGTGGGCGCGGGATCCGGCGCGGCGCCGGGAGCTTCCACCGTGGCGCGCGCGAGCGCCGATGGCTGCGTGACGCGGCGGGAGTGCGGACTTCACGCATTCCAGCCCCGCCTCTCCGCCACCGGCGGCATGGAGCTCTCTATCCGGGTCCCGGTGGGAGAGAGCGCCACGAACGCCGACGTGAGGAAGAGGATCGAGCCGAGGCACACGATCATCGGCAGGATGAATGCCGTCGCGCTCGCGCCGCCGGCCGGCACCAGCCCCGAGGCGGCTGTGTCGGCGGCTACCTTCACTTCGGCCGCGCGCATCCCGGTGCAGTGCATCGCGCTTACCGCGACCCCCATGACCAGCGACGCGCCGAGCGCGGCGGCCGGTCCGCGCACGGTGAGCCCGGCCCAGAGCGCCGCCACCGCCACAGCGATGAGCACGGACAGCGCGACCGTCGCCGCGTCGTAGCCGATGCTGCCGTTCAGCCGTATCGCCGCCATCCCGGTGTAATGCATGACCACGACACCGAAGCCTGTGATCGCCCCGCCGAGGCTCAGCGAGAGCGCGCGGCTTTGTCCGTATCCGACGACGAGCAGTCCGGCCCAGGTCAACACGATCGGCACCAGCAGGCTGAGCAGGGTGAGCCAGACCGAGTAGCGGATCTCGGTGCCGGTCACCGCGAATCCGAGCATGGCGATGAAGTGCATCGTCCAGATCCCCGCGCCGATCGAGACTGCGGCGGCCAGCAGCCATGCACGTTTCACGCGTCCGGTCGCCGCCAGTGCGCGCGCTGTGCACCGCAATCCGAGCGCCGCGCCCACACACGCCATCACGTACGACAGAACCGGCGTGGCCCAGCCGAAGCCCGTCTCCGTCGTAGCGCCCATCGGCCCCATCGCCATCGGCTCCCTGTGTCGTCCGGGCTCCTCGTGTCGGCCGGGGCTCGACGGCGGCCGTAGGCCGCGGGTCGGGAGAAGGGCGCTGCCCTACCCGCGTCTTTCGCCGCCGCTCCGGCCGACCTTGAGGACTCCCTGTGTCGTCCCGGCGTTCAGCGCTGTGCATCTGCAATCGCAAGTCACTGGTCAACCGACGATCGCACGGGAGCGCTTGCGCTGCGGGGTTTTCCGTGCACTGAGCGCAATCACGCAGCTGACACGAGGCGGACTTTGGGCGGACGCGCGCCACCCCTGCGCTTCCGTCGGGAGCGCAGGGGTGGCGTGAGGTGTGACGCGTCGTCAGCACACGTCAGGAGCCTTAGTAGTGCTCAGTGGCAGGTGGTTCCGTTGACGCTGAACGAGGTCGGTGACGAGTCGTTGGCCGTCCACGTTCCCTGGAACCCGAAGTTGGTGTTGCCTCCCGGCGCGATCGTGCCGTTGTACGCGGCGTTGGTCACGGTGACGGTCTCGCCGCTCTGGGTCAGCGTTCCGTCGTTCCAGGAGCTGGTCACCACCTGGTCGCCGGGGAAGGTGAACTTCACCGTCCACGCGCTGATGGCCGTGCTGCCGGTGTTGGTGATCACGACGGTCGCGGCGAATCCGCCGCCCCACTCACTGTTCCTGGTGTACGTGACGTTGCAGCCGAACCCGGTCGTGCTGGGGCTCGGGCTCGGCGAGGCCGACGCGGAGGGCGAGGCCGACTTGGACGGGCTCGGCGAGGCGGAAGCCGACGCGGACGCGCTCGGGCTGGCGCTCTTGCTCGGGCTCGCACTTGCGCTGGCACTTGCACTCGGGCTGCCGGAGGACGAGCCGCTCGGGTCGCCGTACATGATGCCGCGGCCGTTGGTGCCGACGTACACGCGGCCGTAGGTGCGCGGGTCGCCGGTGATCGCCGCGCCGATGTTGCCCCACTGGTGCGCGTTGTCGTTGATGCGGGTCCAGGTCGCGCCGGTGTCGTCGGACCGGAAGATGCCCTGCACGCCGTTCACCGTCGCGATCGCGTACAGCGCCGGGTAGCCGCCGGCGGTGGCCGACTTACCGAAGCCGAGGTTGATCGCGGCCGAGACGCTGGTGAGCTGGGTGAAGCTCGCGCCCGAGTTCGTCGAGTGCCAGATGCCCGACGTCCCGGTCGGCGAGCCGCCGGTGACCCACACGTCCCCGGCCGTGCCCGCGATCGCCTTGATGTTCACGGTGCCGGTGGTCGGCAGCCCGGTCGCGGCGCTCGCGGTGAAGCTGACGCCGCCGTTGGTGCTCACGTAGAACGTGCCGGCCGAGTAGCCGTAGTACACCTTCGGGTTCACCCGGTCCGAGGCGATGACCGCGCCGGCCGGAATGCCGGTGGACGCCGTCCACGAGCTGCCGTACGTGGTCGTGTAGTAGACCCCGGCGCCCTTCGGGCTCCACAGCGCGGAACTGGCGTCGGCCGCGACCGCGCCCTGCCCGCCGCCGGTGACGCCGGAGGGCTCGGCGGACGCCTGGAACCAGCTGCTGCCGCCGTTGGTGCTGAACGCGAAGCGGTTGGTGTTGGCGTTCGCGCTCTGCGTCTTGTCGATGTCACCGGTGCGGATGATGGTGGCCGGCTGGAGCTCCGCGTAGTCCACGCTGTCGCCGCTGCTCAGGTTCGGCTGGTTGAACATCGCCGAGGGCACGGTGGTCAGCGAGGTGTGCACGAAGCCGTCCAGGTCGCCGAGCGCGGAGATCAGCGGCGCTGAACCGGTCGGCGGGCTGATCAGGCCGTTGACGGCGGTCTCCTCAAGACCGGTGACGAACGGCTTGATGCCGAAGCTGGTGCCCGAGTCCCAGTTGGTCAGGTTGGTGGTGCCGAACAGGGTCGCGCCGGTGCCGAAGAACATCCGGTTGGAGTTGAACGGGTCGATCGAGAGGCCCTCGGTCATCCAGCCCAGCTTCGGCGACTCGACCGGCTCTGCGGTGGCGGTGTTGAAGCTCAGCCACGGATACGCCAAGGCGTCCAGCGTGTAGGCGTCGGCCCGGTTCGGGTAGCTGGTGTAGTTCCAGGCCTGCTTCCAGGTGGTCCCGCCGTCGGTGCTGCGCCAGATGTACGTGTCCGGCCACCACGAGCTGTACCCGGTCACCATGATCGTGCTCGGGTGCTGCGCGTCGATCGACAGGCCGCTGTAGCCGAAGTAGTCGTTGCTGGTGTCCGAGGACTTCACCGGGCTGATCTGCGTCCACGTCCCGGTCGAGAGCGCGTACTTCCACACGTCGCCCGACGAGCCGTCATACGGTCCGCCCTTGTTGCTGGTGGCGATGTACAGGATGCCGTTGGTCGCGTCCACCACGCCCTTGTGCGCCATGAACCCGGTCGGCTGCCCGGCCACCCGCGACCAGGTCGAGCCGCCGTCGGTGCTCTCGTACACCGTGTTCTGTAGGTCGGCCACGCCGACGAAGATGGTCTTGGTCGGGCTGCCGGAGGTGCCGGTGGCCTTGTCGAAGGAGACCCAGGTCACGCCCTGGTTGTCGCTGAGGTAGCCGTTGGTGTCGGTGGAGTCCTGCACGTAGTTGCCCGCGTTCGGGAACGCGGTCACCTGCGACCAGGTCACGCCGGAGTCGGTGGACTTCCACAGGCCGTGCCCGCTGGGCATGCCCATGTACAGGATGTTGTCGTCGTTCGGGTCCACGGCCAGGCGCTCACCCATGCCGCGTCCGGGCATGTTGCCGCCGAGCTTGAACGGCAGCGCGGTCGCGGTCCAGGTGTTGCCCTGGTCCGAGGAGCGCAGGATGGAGCCGTTGTTCGGGTCCCAGGAGTTGGTGTACATGCCCACCGCGGCCCACACCTTGTTGGTGTTGACCGGGTCGGCGGCCACGGACACCGCGCCCATGTCGCCCCAGTTGGACTGGCCGACCCAGTCCATCAGCGGCGTCCACGAGCTCGAACCCTGGTTCCAGCGGTACACGCCGCCGATGTCGGTGCGCGCGTAGATGATGTTCGCGGCCCCGGTGTTGAACACGATGTCCGGGATGAAGCCGCCGCCGCCGATCGCGACGCTGTTCCAGTTGTACGCGGTGGTGGCCGGGGTGGCGGCCTCGGCCGGCGTGGCTGCGGCCTTCAGCAGGACCGGCGACACCGCCGCGGCCGCTGCGGCCGCCACGGCGACCGCGGCCTGGACGAGTCTTCTTCGCATGGGAGAGCCTCCGCCTCCTCGCGGGTGGGCGCTCGGGCGGACGCTGGCTGCGCGGGTAATCCGTCGAAGCGCTTCGATTGCACTGACGCTCGGGATCGTAGAGTTGACGCGATATTCCGGCAATGTCGTCGAAGCGCTTGCTTGGCGAGATCCCGGGGCGTCGCAGGCAGAACGTACCGGATCCACCCAGCCCCCGCCCGGCCCCCTGAAACTTTCGAAGCGCCTCGCGGACGCCGTGTGCGCGTCCGCGAGGCGCTCGATCGCCCTCGGCACTGTGCGTGTCGGCGCAGTGCCTTTCAGCTGCAAATTCTCCCCGCCGGTACCCGGCTCGGGACGGTATTCGGCTCAGGACTGCGCTCTACTCAGGACTGCGCTTGATTCAGGAGCGTGCGTGCTCCAGCAGCCGCGCGAGCGGCTTGAGGTCGAACGGTGCGTCCGAGCCCAGGATGATGTGCGTCGCGCCGGCTTCGAGGTAGCGCTCGACGGAGTCCACCTCGTCCGTGCCGATCATCACGGTGCGGTCGATCTGCGCCGGGTCGCGCCCGATCTTCTCGCACCATTCGGTCAGGACCGCGTTCTTGTGCTTGAAGTTTTCCGGCGGGCCGAAGGTGTTCCACAGGTCCGCGTATTCGGCCACCAGCCGCAGGGTCACCTTCTCGCCCCCGCCGCCGACCATGATCGGGACGTCGGCGCCGGACGGGTTCAGCTTCGCCAGCCTCGCCTTGATTCGCGGCAGCGAGTCGCGCAGCGCGCGCAGGCGCTCCGGCGCCGTGCCGAACTCGTACCCGTACTCGGTGTAGTCCCGCTGGAACCAGCCGGAGCCGACGCCGAGGATCGCCCGCCCGCCACTGATCTGGTCGACCGTGCGGGCCATGTCGGCCAGCAACTCCGGGTTGCGGTAGGTGTTGCAGGTGACCAGCGCGCCGAACTTCGCGTGGCTGGTGTCGGCGGCCATCGCGCCAAGCACGGTCCAGCACTCGAAGTGCGTGCCGTCCGGGTCGCCGAACAGCGGATAGAAGTGGTCCCAGTTCCAGATCGTGTCGACGCCCAGAGCGTCGGCTTCCTTCCAGGCCGCGCGCAGCTGCGCCATCTCGCAGTGCTGCGGGCGCAGCTGCACCCCGACTTTGAACCGTGCCATGAGTTGAAACGCCTCCACGACGATGACTTCGCGATCTCCTCCATCCCATCACGCTGTCGCGGACGCCCGCCACTTCGTTCACTTCCTTGGACCTCGTTGGTCCACACTGCGTCAGTTCCACGCTGTGTTAGTTCAACACTGTTAGTTCCACACCGCGTCAGTTGCGCGCCGGGTCAGTCCCAGATCGGCTCGGGCACCTCGACGGCCTCGCCGTCCCCGCGCAGCAGCAGGAAGCGGTCGAACGACCGAGTGAACCACCGGTCATGGGTGACCGCGACGACCGTTCCCTCGAACCCGGACAGCCCGGCCTCCAGTGCCTCGGCGCTGGCCAGGTCCAGGTTGTCGGTCGGCTCGTCGAGCAGCAGCAGCGTCGCCCCGGACAGCTCAAGCAGCAGGATCAGGAACCTCGCCTGCTGCCCGCCGGAGAGCGTGTCGAACCGCTGGTCGCCCTGCGCGGCCAGTTCGTAGCGATTCAGCGCGCCCATCGCCGCGTCGCGCGGCAGACTCGGGCGCCGCGCATCACCCTGCCACAGGATCTCGACCGGCGTACGGCCGGTCAGCCCCGGCCGGTCGTGCGTCTGGGAGAAGTGTCCCGGCACGACGCGTGCACCGAGCCGTGCCGTTCCGCGGTGCGTCACCGGTGCCAGCGCCAACGCCGGGTGCCCGCCGCCGCCGCTGTTCGCGCCTGGCGCCGAGCCACCGAACAGCTGCGCGGGATCCGGATCCGTGCCGCCACGGCCGAGCAGCCGCAGCAGGTGCGACTTTCCGGTCCCGTTGGCGCCGAGCACCGCGACCCGGTCGCCGTACCAGATCTCGAAGTCGAACGGCCTGGTCAGGCCGTCGAGTTCCAGTCCCTCGCAGATCACCGCCCGCTTGCCGGTGCGCCCGCCGTCCAGCCGCATCCGGATGTTCTGCTCGCGCGGCACCTGCGGTGGCGGCCCCGCCTGCTCGAACTTCGCCAGCCTGGTGCGCGCCGCCTGGAGCCGGCTGGCCATCTCCGCGTTGTGCGCCGCCTTGGCCTGGTACATCAGCACGAGCTGCTTGAGCTTGACGTGCTCCTCGTCCCAGCGGCGGTGCAGCTCGTCCAGCTTCTCGTGCCGGGCCGCGCGCGCCGCGTGCCACGAGGCGAACGACCCGGGATGCGTCCAGGCCGAGCCGCCCTCGACCGTGACCACCCGGTCGGAGGTGTTCGCCAGCAGCTCGCGGTCGTGCGAGACGTACAGCACCGTCTTCGGCGACTCGCGCAGCCGCGCTTCGAGCCAGCGCTTGCCCGGCACGTCGAGAAAGTTGTCCGGCTCGTCGAGCAGCAGCACCTCGTCGGCGCCGCGCAGCAGCAGCTCCAGCGCGAAGCGCTTCTGCTGACCGCCGGAGAGCGTGCGTACCGGCCGGTGCCGCGTCTCGTCCCACGGTTTGCCCAGCACCGCGACCGACACGGTGTCGAACACGACCTCAAGCTCGTATCCGCCCGCGTCACCCCACGCGGTGAGCGCGTTCGCGTACCGCAACTGCGCCTTCTCCACGGCATCCATCGCAGCGTCGAAGACGTCTGACGAATCGGGAGCCGTGTTGTCGGACACTGCGCCTTCGACCTCGACCAGCGCGGCCTCCGCCGCGGCTTCAGCCCCGGCGAGCGCCGCTTCGGCCTGCTCAAGCCGCTCTCCGGCCTCCCGAGGCGCGGGAGGCGCGAGCGAGAGCGCCAGGCCTGCCAGCGTCGAATCGTCCCCGATCATCCCGATGAACTGACGCATCACGCCGAGCCCGCCGACCCGCGCCACCGCGCCCTCCCGCAGCGGCAGGTCGCCCGCGATCAGCCGCAGCAGGGTCGTCTTGCCCGCCCCGTTCGGCCCCACGAGCGCGACTTTGGCGCCCTCACCGACCCGGAACGCGACGTCGTCCAGCAGCACACGTCCGTCAGGCAGCACATGCCGGACCCCGGCGACGTCCACGTAGCCCATAGGAGCGGATTCTTACCCGCCGCCGCGGCGATGTCACCCGCTTTTCCCCACCCGTGTGCGCCGCCGAGCCGGCCCGAGGTCGTGCTGTGACGCCTAACGCAGAACCCACGCTGCCGTGTCAGCGGGCAGCAGGCCCGACTCCAGCTCCCCGCTGCACAGCACGACGGTCCCCTCCGCCGGGAGTGCGACCGGTTCGCCCGACACGTTGACCACGCACGCGAACGACGAGCCGCGGCCGAGTGCCAGCACTCCGTCCGGCGCGGGGAGCCATTCGATGCCGCCGTCGCCGAGCGCGGAACTTGCGCGCCGGAAGGCCAGCGCGGCGCGGTACAGCTCAAGCATCGAGCCCGGGTCGCCGGTCTGCGTCTCGACCGTGAGCGTCTTCCACGCCTCGGGCTGCGGCAGCCACGGCTCCGCGCCGCTGTCCCCGGCGGCCTCCGCGCTGAACCCGAACGGCTGCGTGCGCCCGGACCACGGGATCGGCACCCGGCAGCCGTCCCGGCCGAGGTTGGCCCCGGCGGTGCGGAAGAACATCGGGTCCTGACGTACCGCGTCCGGCAGGTCCTCGACCTCTTCGAGTCCGAGCTCCTCGCCCTGGTACACGTACGCCGAACCCGGCAGCGCCAGCGCCAGTAGGATCGCCGCCCGCGCCCGGCGGGTGCCCAGCGCCAGGTCCGTCGGCGCGCCGAGCTGCCGGTACTCCAGGTTGAACGAGGTGTCCGCGCGGCCGTAGCGGGTCACGTGCCGCGGCACGTCGTGGTTGGACAGCACCCACGTGGCCGGGGCGCCAACCGGGGCGTGCACGGCCAGCGTCTCGTCGATCACCGCGCGCAGCGCGCCGGCCTGCCAGGCGCAGCCGAGGAACGCGAAGTTGAACGCGGTGTGCAGCTCGTCCGGCCGCAGGTAGTTGGCGAACCGCTGCGCGTCCGGCAGCCAGACCTCGCCGATCAGGGCCCGCGGATCGGGGTAGGAGTCCGCGATCGCCCGCCAGGTCCGGTAGATCTCGTGCACGTCGTCGCGGTCCGAGTAAGGGTGCTGGCCCGGCGAGTCCGCCGTCGGCGGGTCGGCGGGGTCGAAGTCGGCCAGCGCGCGGTCCTTGGTCAGCAGCGCCGCCGAGTCGATGCGCACCCCGTCCGCGCCCCGGTCGAACCAGAACCGCAGCACGTCCTCGAACTCGGCGCGCACCCGCGGGTTCTCCCAGTTCAGGTCCGGCTGCTCGGCGGCGAACAGGTGCAGGTACCACTCGCCCGGCGTGCCGTCCGGACCGGCGGTCCTGGTCCAGGCCGGGCCGCCGAAGATGGACTGCCAGTCGTTCGGCGGCAGCTCGCCGTGCGCGCCGCGCCCCGGGCGGAACCAGAACAGGTCCCTCGCGGCGGACCCCGGCCCCTGCGCCAGCGCCTGCCGGAACCACACGTGCTGGTCAGAGCTGTGGTTCGGCACCACGTCCACGATGATGCGCAGGCCGAGCGCGTGCGCCTCGACGATCAGTTCCTCGGCCTCGGCCAGCGTGCCGAACACCGGGTCGATCGCCCGGTAGTCGGCCACGTCGTAGCCGGCGTCGGCCTGCGGCGAGGCGTACCACGGGTTGAACCAGAGCGCGTCGACGCCCAGCTCGGCCAGGTACTTCAGCCGCGCCCGCACCCCGGCCAGGTCGCCGATGCCGTCGCCGTTCCCGTCGGCGAAGCTGCGTGGGTAGATCTGGTAGATGACGGCGGACCGCCACCATCCGACCGAGTCGTGGGATCGCACGTCAGGCACGGACTACCCGCTCTCTAAGTCACTTATCCGGTATAGACAGAGGCCGTCCGGTGATCGACGCTGATCTCCCGATGGCTCGGTGGGCGATCAGCCCTTCATGGCCCCGCTGGTCAGGCCGGCCATGATGTTGCGCTGGAAGAACAGGAAGAACGCGATGGTCGGCAGCGACGCCATCGCCAGGCCCGCGATCAGGACGTTCTCCTGCATGTTCGCCGCCGCGTTGTTGACCCCCACGTTCAGGGTCATCCTGTTCGGGTCGGTCAGGGTCAGCAGCGGCCAGAGGAAGTCCTTCCACACGGTGATCACCGTGAAGATGGAGACCACCCCGAGGATCGGCCGGGACATCGGCAGCACGATGGAGCGCAGGGTCCGCATGGGGCCGGCGCCGTCGATCGCGGCCGCGTCCAGCAGGTCCTGCGGTATCGAGTCGAAGAAGCGCTTGAGCAGGAAGACGTTGAACGCGTTGGCCACCGACGGCAGCCAGATCACCCACGGGGTGTTGACCAGGTTCCAGTGCACCAGCGGCAGGTCGAGCACCGTGAGGTACTGGGGGATGATCAGGATCGCCGCCGGGATCATCATCGTGCCGAGCATCATCCCGAGGATCAGGTTGCCCAGCGCCGGCCGCAGCTTGGACAGCGAGTAGGCCGCCGCGACCACGAAGGTCAGCTGGAGCGCCAGCGCCCCGCCCGCGTAGATCAGCGTGTTGAGCAGCAGCCGCCCCATGTGCAGCTCGGTCCACGCGGTCTGGTACGCCGACAGCTGCGGGTGCGTCGGGACGAAGCTCGGCGGGTTCTTGATCAGGTCCTGGGTGGACTTGAACCCGCCGGTGATCATCCAGTACATCGGGAACAGGAAGACCAGGGTGAACACCAGCAGGATCGCGGACAGCGCGGCCCAGTACGCGCGCCTGCCGCCCCTGCGGTTCAGCGATGCCCGGGAGATCAGGGTCCTGGGCCGTGCGGCGTCGATGCCTGCCATGGTCACGCCTCGTTCCCGCGTCGCTCGATCCAGACGTAGACGGCGGAGAAGACGCCCAGGACGATGAACATGATCACCCCGAGGGCTTCCGCCGTGTTGAAGTTGCTGAACTGGAAGGCGTAGTTGTACGCCAGGTAGACGATCGTGACGGTGGAGCTCTCCGGCCCGCCGCCGGTCGCCACGAACGACTCGGTGAACATCTGCATGGTCGCCACGATCTGGAGCATCAGCAGCAGCGAGAGGATCGTGCGGGTCTGCGGAATGGTCACGTGCCAGATCCGCTTGAACAGCCCGGCGCCGTCGATCTCGGCCGCCTCGTACAGCTCGCCGGGGATGCCCTGGAGCGCGGCCAGGTAGATCAGGGTCGCGCCGCCCATGTTGGACCAGGTGGAGATCAGCACCAGCGACGGCATCGCGCTGGGCGCCGCGCCCCACCACTGCGAGGTCGGCAGGTGCACCGCGTGCAGCAGCTGGTTGAACAGGCCCGCGCTGCTCGGGTCCATGAAGTAGTTGCGGAACAGCAGGATGCCGGCCACCGGCGGCAGCATCACCGGCAGGTACACCAGGATGCGCAGATACGCCTGCGCGTGCCGGAACTCGTTGATCACCACGGCGGCGGCGAACGGCAGCGCGAAGCCGAAGACCAGCGCCAGGCCGGTGAACTGGAAGGTGTTGCGCCAGGCCTGCCAGAAGAACGGGTCCGCGGTGATCTGCCGGTAGTTGCGCAGCCCGGAGAAGCTGGTGACCCCGTAGTGCAGGTGCTGGAAGGACTCGATGATCTCGCGGATCATCGGGTACCAGGTGAAGACCGTGAAGGCCAGCACCGCGCCGATCAGGAAGCCGTAGGCCTGCACATTGCGGCGCAGCGCCCGGACGAACCTGCCCTGGGGTCTGCGGAACTGCGCGGGGGCCTCGGTCCGGCCCGGCGCGACGGCGGTTGCCACCCGTGTTCTCCTGCTCCTCAGGCGGCGCGCGGGCCCGAGGGGACCCGCGCGCCGCAGGCGCTGTCAGTCGGCTCTTCCGAGTCGGCCGGGGCTTCGTGCGCGGCTGTGCTCGTCCGCCGCTGCGCGTCGGCCGGCCCCGCGCCGCCGCCCCGGTCGCCCTCGAAGAGGGGGCGTGCCTGCTACTGGTTGGCGAGCAGCGAGTTGACCTTGCCCTCGGCGTCGCTCAGCAGCGAGGAGATGTCAGCGCTCTTGTTCGTCATGACCGCGGACATCGCGTTGTCGAGGACCGCGTAGATCTGCTGCGCGGCGACCGGCGGCTCGGGCACGCCCGGGACCGGGTTGTTCAGGTACGCCGCGTAGTTCGCCACCGGCATGTTGGCGCCGGAGGACTTCAGCGCGGCGGCGTCGGCCTGCGACATCGGGGTGTTGGGCGCCCACAGCTCGGGCTCGGGCAGGCCCACCGCGATGAACTTGTTGGTGCCCGGGTCGCCGGACAGCGCCACGTTGCGGGCGTAGTTGAACTGGCCCTGGCCCGGCGTCAGGTACTCGTAGTTGAGCCAGGCGACCGCGGCCTTGATCTGGTTCGGGGTGTCGCTCTTCTTGAAGTAGAACAGGTCGCCGCCGTCCTGGGTGCCGGTGGCCGGGCCGCTGCCGCCGGGCATCGGGCCCAGGCCCCACTTGTCCGGCTTGTCGCCGAGCGAGTTGGTCAGGTGCGAGATGACGTCGGGCGCGCCGATCATCATGCCGACCTTGTCGGAGGCCAGCGGCGGGAAGGCGTCGGCCCACTGGGTGACCGGGGTCGGGCCGATGCCGTTGGTCTTCCACCGCATGTCGTACAGCGTCTGGAGCACCTGCTGGCCGTGAGCGTCGTTGAACGCGGCCTTCTTGCCGTCCGCAGTGGTCAGGGCGCCGCCGAGGCTGTCGATCTCGTCGCCGAAGTGCCAGCCGCCGGTGTTGTTGCCGCTGTAGTCCTCGTAGCCGGTGACCCCGCCGCCGAGCGCGGAGATCTTCGCCGCGTCGGTCGCCACGTCGGCCCAGGTGGTCGGCGGCTGGTCCGGGTTCAGGCCGGCCTTCGTGAACAGGTCGCGGTTGTAGACCAGGCCGGTGGTGTAGTACATGCGCGGCAGGGCGTAGACCTTGCCGCCGTTGCTGATCTCGCTCTTGACCGTGGGCAGCATGTCGGCGAAGCCGGGGACGGTCTGCGCGTTGATGTACTGGGTGACGTCCGCGGCCTCGCCTGAGTTGAGGACCTGGTTCTGGTCGGTGAAGTAGGCGTAGAACGCGTTGGTCTCCGTGTGCCCCTTGAGCATCGCGGTGAACGGCGCCGGGTCCTCGCACTTGGTCTTGGGCAGCGGGTTGATCGTGACGTGCGGGTACTTCACCCTGAAGGTGGCCAGGTCGTCGTTGTACTGCGCCTGGAGGCCGGGCTGGTCGGAGGCCGGCGCGCAGTCGACGCTGATGGTCACGGTGGCGCTCGGGTCGAGCGGCTTGCCGTCGGCGACGCCGTCGGAGCTGTTGCTGCTGCTGTTCGAACCGCTGCCACTCGAGCACGCGGCGGCGCTGAGCGCCACGGCCGCCGCGAACGCGACCGCCGCGACCTTTCTCTTCTGCCTTGCGGACATCTGTGTCCTCCCTGAGCGGAACCTGTTGACCCCTTGCTGACCTGCGGCAACGACCATCACGGCTTGGCCCCGGCAGCGATCCGGAACCTAGCGGTGACCTGAGCACCGAGCCCTGCCCGGGTCGAGTGCAGCTCACTGTAGCGACGGCGACAAGGGGCTGCAAGATGTTGATGGAATTTCGCAAAGACACGACTTGGTTAAGATGTTCAGTAGAATCTCGACAACGAGGTGGAACTTTCAGGCAACATAATGCTGGATCATGCAAGACATTGCGGGGATGACGTGGCCGCAGAGTCCGGATGGCGGCATCGGGTTGAGTCCCCACCGATGCGGATCAACCGGGCGCCCGTGCGGTGTGTGCCCCACCCGTGGAGTGCGGGGGCTGATCCGGTTCACGCGTAGGCCGGCCCATTCCGGCGGGCGTACGCGCTCGCCGACGCCGTCGGCGCTGAGCTGGGCAGGGGAGTGACCAAGGTCACTGTCAAGAAATTGCAGTGATACATCGACTTCTTGCCACTCAGTGTTCTTGTCTGTACGTTATCCGCAATCAGTTCGGCTCCACCGCATCCCTTCCGACGCAGCAAGGAGTGCCGCACCGTGACCTCGCACGGCATCCAGCCCCTCCGTCCGGACACTGCGCAGCCGCCGGCGGTCCCGGCGCAGCCCGCCGACATCGTGCAGTGGTGGCGCGACGCGGCCATCTACCAGGTGTACGTGCGCAGCTTCGCCGACGGGAACGGCGACGGGATCGGCGACCTGCGCGGGGTGCGCGACCGCCTCGACTACATCGCGGGGCTCGGCGTCGACGCGATCTGGCTCAACCCCTGGTACCCGTCCCCGATGGCCGACGCCGGCTACGACATCGCCGACTTCCGCGACATCGATCCCGTGTTCGGCACGCTCACCGACGCGGACGCGCTGATCGCGGAGGCGCACGAGCGCGGCCTGCGCGTGATCATCGACGTGGTGCCCAACCACTGCTCCGATCAGCACCCGTGGTTCCAGGCGGCCCTCGCCGCGGAGCCGCGTTCGCCGGAGCGCTCCCGGTTCTGGTTCCGGCCGGGCCGTGGCCCCGGCGGCGACCTGCCGCCGAACAACTGGGTCTCGCACTTCGGCGGCCCGGCCTGGACCCGGGTCACCGAGCCGGACGGCCGGCCGGGCCAGTGGTACCTGCACCTTTTCGCGTCGCAGCAGCCCGACTTCAACTGGGACAACTCCGAGGTGCGCGAGGAGTTCCACGGGATCCTGCGGTTCTGGCTGGACCGCGGGGCCGACGGCATCCGGATCGACTCGGCCGCGATCCTGGTCAAGGACCCCTTCCTGGCGGACGCCGACCCGCAGGCCCCGCCGCAGGCGCCGCACCCCTACACCGACCGCGACGGCATCCACGAGATCTACCGGCAGTGGCGGCGGATCGCCGACTCCTACCCCGGCGGCAGGGCCCTGATCGGCGAGATCTGGCTGCCCGACCCGCACCGCTTCGCGCTGTACCTGCGGTCCAACGAGATGCACAGCGCGTTCAACTTCGACTTCCTGGCCGCGCCCTGGGACGCCGAGGCGCTGCGCCGCACCGTGGACGAGACGCTGGCCGCGCACGCCCCGGTCGGTGCCCCCGCGACCTGGGTGCTGTCCAATCACGACGTGACCCGGCACGTCACCCGCTACGGCCGCGCCGACACCACGTTCTCCTTCGCCGACCGCCGGCACGGCCGCGAACTCGACCTGGTACTGGGCACCCGGCGCGCGCGGGCGGCCGCGCTGCTGACCATGGCGCTGCCCGGCTCGGTATACGTCTACCAGGGCGAGGAACTCGGCCTCTGGGAGATCGAGGATCTGCCGGACTCGGCACGCCAGGACCCGATGTGGCACCGCACCGGCGGGGCCGATCCGGGCCGCGACGGCTGCCGGGTGCCGCTGCCGTGGTCCGGCGGCGAGCCGCCGTTCGGCTTCAGCCCGTCGGGCGGCGCGGCGCGGCCCTGGCTGCCGCAGCCCGGCTCGTGGCGGGATTTCACGGTCGAAGCGCAGTCAGAGGACCCGGCGTCGATGCTGGAGCTGTACCGCGCCGCGCTGCGCCTGCGCCACGACGAGCCCTCGCTGCGCAGCGAGCGCGAGCCGATGCGCTGGCTGCCCGCAGCGCCCGGCGTGCTGGCGTTCCGCCGGGGTGACGACGTCGCCTGCGTCATCAACCTCTCCGACGTCCCGGCCACGCTGCCCGAGCACGACAGCGTCCTGCTGAGCAGCGACCCGCTCGAAGACGGCCTGCTGAGCCCGAACACGGGCGTCTGGCTGCGCCTGCGCCGGGACTGAGGGGAACTGACGGCACGTCAGCGCGCTCGCCAACGCCACGCAGCCACTCGCTGAGCGCCTACCCGCTGTACGGCCGCGCGGCCGCTACTCGGTACCGTTCGCGATCGCCAGAACGATCTGTGCCGCCTGGTCCTCCCATTGCGCGTATGCGGTCGGCAGGCCCGATCGCTGCACCGCCTGGGCCGATATCCACAGCGCCTGGCCTTCGTAGCCCGGCGCGTACGCGGCCAGCGCTGCGAGGAAGGCGTTGGTCGCGTACACCGGATCGGTGACCTGCGCCGCCGTGCCCCAGCCCATCGACGGGCGCTGCTGGAACAGGCCGAGCGAGTCGTAGTTCGTCGCGTACGTCAGGTTGAGCAGCGAAGACTCCTGCATCGCGGTCGCGATAGCGATGACCGCCGCGTAGAGCGGCATGCCGCGTTGCTCGGTCACCGCCACGATCGTCTTCGCGTTGGACCACTGCGCGCCGGTCAGTGTGAAGTACTGCTGGCCGCCGTACAGGCCCGTGGGTTCGAGGCTGGCGAGCGAGACACTCTGAACCGGATTGGGCTTCGCAGCAGCCGCGGCTGCGGTTGCCGACGGGCTCGCGCTCGCGCTCGGACGCGGCGCCGCGGGCTTCGCGGAGGCCGACGGTGAAGCTGCCGCCGGCTTGGGCACCGCTGTCGACAGTGACGGCTTGGCCGCCGACGGCGAGACGGACGCGCTCCTCGTGGGACCCGGCGTGACGGCGACGACGTGACGGACCGGTGACTTCGCCGCTGAAGTCGCCGCCGAGCGGGCGTCCGCCGCGAGTGATCCGGCGGCCAGTCCGGGCTTGCCGCCCTTGGGCGAGCCGAGTGCGCTATAGCTCGTGGCCGCGGCGGTTCCCGCCGGAACGACGATGGCCGCGGTGACGACAGCGGCGAAAGCGGTGGGTCTTGCCTTGGGTTTGCGGTGCGCGCCCATGAAGATGTGCAGAGCCTCTCCTCCGGCCGCCTACCGGGTTAGCTGACGGGTTCGGGCGGGGGAGTGTTTCGCCCTACGGTGCTGCGGTGCGCGATTGCTTCGGCGGCCAAGCGCACGGCAACAGGGCACTATGCACCGATTCACCCCAGGGACTTGGCGTCGTCATACGATGACTGTGGGTCCCCGGCTCCACGACGCGCTGGCCTGTGCCGTTCGAGGGAAGCAAGGAATTCGGCCATTGCGAAAGCCTGCGTACCGAGCGGCCGGCCGACGTGTCACACGTGGACTCGGCGGGTGCGCCGGTGCCGTCTTCGACAGCGCGAGCCTGCGCACGAGCCCGACCATATGAGGTCACCGGGCGCCGTGTCACCACATTCGTCGGATTTTCATAAAGCACAGGCGAATTCCCACCGCTTCGCTCGCCCTGCGCCACAGTCCGGTGGCAGTGCGCCACCAAA
>NZ_DASYZI010000209.1:0-54633 GCF_035946395.1 Actinocrinis sp. | reverse complement strand
TTCGCTGAGGTCACCGGCCATATATACGTCAGCTTGGGCTTGGATCAGGGCGCATGCTCCCGAGATCCTGCTCTACCTCGTGGTGCGCCTCCTCGGCGTGTGCGTGCTCGCCGTCATGGCGCATCGCGTGAACGTGACCGGGTTGCTCGGCAAGTGGGACGGCGCCTGGTACATAGGCATCGCACAGCACGGTTACAACACCTCGCTGAGTTACCGCGCCGACGGCAGTCTGGTGAACACGAACGTTGTGTTCTTCCCGCTCTACCCGCTGCTCATCCGCGTGCTCGGCTGGCCGCTCGGCCTGCTGCACGCGGCGCTGGCCGTCAGTTGGTTGGCCGGTATCGGCGCAGCCGTGGCGATCCGTGCGGTCGGCGAGTACTTGTACGACCGGCGGACCGGCATCGTGCTCGCCGTGCTCTGGGGCATTCTGCCGACTGCGCTCGTCGAGTCGATGGCCTACACCGAGTCCCTTCTCACGCTGCTCATGGCGCTCGCATTGTTGTTTCTGCTGCGCCACCAATGGATCGCGGCCGGTGTCGCGAGCTTCTTCGCCGGATTGACGCATCCGACCGGACTGACGATTGCCGCCGCGATCGACGTGTGCGCGGCCGTGGCGATCGTGCGACGAACTGGCAGTTGGCGTGTATGGATCGGCGGGCTGCTCGCGCCGCTCGGTGCGGTGGGCTATCTGGCGTGGGTCGGTGCGGAACTCGGCCGCTGGGACGGCTGGTCGTTCATGCAGCGCCAGGGTTGGCACAACTCGCCGAGCGCGAGCGGGACCTGGCACGAGGTGCACCTCATCCTCACCAAACCCGTGCAGCTTGGATACTACGTCGCCCTCGCCGTCGTCTTGCTGGCGATCCTCTCCGCAGCCTTCCTGACGTGGGGGCGCACGCGTGGACCCCTCGCGGTGCTCGTCTTCACGTGGCTGTCGATCGCGGCGGCGTTGTCGTCCGGCTCGACCTATTTCCACTCGAAGGCGCGGTTCCTGCTGCCGGTGTTCACGCTCCTACTGCCGCTGGCGGCCCCGCTGGCGCGCCAACGGCTGCGTACCATCGCCACCTTGCTCGGCAGCGGCGCGCTGGCCTCCGCCTGGTACGGGGGCTACCTGCTCACCGTCTGGACCAGGTCACCCTGACGATGAACCCGGAACCCTGGAGCCGGATGCCGGATGCCGGATGCCGGATGCCGGATGCCTAAAGCCGGAGCCCTGAGGCCGGATGCCGGAACCCGGAAGCCCAAAGCCGGAATCCGTCAGCCGGGCTCGGTAGCGCGCCGACGTGCCGCCGCCCCGGGGTTGGTGCGCGAGAAGGCCTCGTCTATCAGCAAGTTGAGGTCGCCGTCACCGTTGTGCCGGGTCCACGCCTCGACGGCAACCTGAAACGCCGTCAGCGCGACGCCCGCGACCAGTGCCGGACCCAGGTCCTCGTCCACGTCGAGCCCCTCGCGCCGGGCCAGTTCGGCGGCCAATTCCTCCTGTAGCACGGACTGGTGTTCCAGGAAGCGCCGGTGCAGCGCCGGCGTGTCGAACATCAGCCGGGTCAGCGGCAGCGCCTTCTCGGGCTCCAGCGTCAACTGCTCGGCCGCCACCGCGAATGCGGCGCGCACCGCCGCCTCCGGCCCTTCGCCGGTCGGCCGGGCGGCCAGTTCCGCGCGGATCGCGGCGCCCAGGTCGCTGACCGACTCGACAACGATGTCCTCCTTCGACTTGAAGTACCGGAAGAAGGTACGCCGGGACACTCCCGCCGCGGCCACGATCTGGTCGACCGTCGTCTCTTCGTAGCCCTGACGGGCCACCAGGTGCAGCGCGACCTCGCCGAGTTGGTCGCGGACCAGCCGCCGCTTGCGTTCCGCCATGCTCAGCGGCGCGAGAGCTTCGGAACTGGTGTGCATTCGATCACTGTAGCACTTTGTGCGCCACCGTGCCAGAGCAGGCACTTCACAGCATACTTGACACCGAGTGCCATGGAAGGCATCCTGTAGCAAGAGGGCGACGCCAGAAGTGCGGCGGGCCCGAAGTGAGTGATCCTGGAGACAAGCCACTACAGGAACGGGAGCGGACATGGAACGCTGGACTGCGGACCGGATCACCGATCAGACCGGCCGGACCTTCATCGTGACCGGGGCGAACAGCGGCCTGGGATTCGAGACGGCACGTCAACTCGCCGCGCACGGTGGCAGGGTCGTGCTCACCGCGCGCAGCGAATCGAAGGGCGCAGATGCGGTGGGGCGCATTAAGACTGCCAATCCCGGGGCGATCGTGGAGTACCGCCTACTCGACCTCGCCGACCTGGACTCCGTGCACAGGTTCGCCGGGAGCGTGCAGGACGACGGGATCGCCGTGGACGTACTGGTGAACAACGCGGGGGTGATGATGCCGCCGCGGCAACTCTCGCCACAGGGCTCCGAGTCCCAGTTCGCGACCAACCACCTCGGTCACTTCGCCCTCAGCGGCCTGCTGTTCGGCACGATCGCGCAAGGCCGGGACCCACGCATCGTGACGGTCAGCTCGACCCTGCACAGGAACGGCTCGATCCACTTCGACGACCTGACCGGAGAGCGTTCGTATTCGCCCACCCGGTACTACTCGCAGTCCAAGTTCGCGAACGTGCTGTTCGGCCTGGAGCTCGATCGGAGGCTGCGGGCGATACGCAGCCCGGTGCGCTCGGTTCTGGCGCATCCGGGGTATTCGGACACGAACCTACAGACCTCCGGCCCGACCGGAGCGATGCGTCAGCTGCTCAAGCTGGGCAACCGGCTGTTCGCGCAGCAGGTCGAGATGGGCGCACTCAACCAGCTGTACGCGGCGGTCGCCCCTGGCGCGGAGAGCGGGAAGTTCTACGGACCCGACGGCTTCGCGGAGAACCGCGGCTACCCGAAGGAGGTGCAGCCGACCGCGTCGGCGAAGAGCGAGGAGACCGCCAAGCGTCTGTGGACACTCTCGGAAGAGCTCACCGGAGTCATATGGAAGCTGTGACGCTCCCACGTGGACGCCTGTGCCAGGCCAGGCCAGGCCAGGCCAGGGCGGGGCGGGGCGGGGCGGGCTAAAGCAGGCGTGGCCAGGCTAGGCTAGGCCATTGCCATTGCCATTGCCATTGCCATTGCCATTGCCATTGCCATTGCCATTGCCATCGCCATCGCCATCGCCATCGCCATCGCCATCGCCATCGCCATCGCCATCGCCATCGCCAGATATTAATACGGAAATGGTCAGATCCGCAGGCGGTAGGCATTGACGGCAGTGCCGCCGAAGATCTGGTCCTGCTCACCCGACGAGAGTTCACTGATCAACTGCGCGGCCGTCTCGGCGACCCGCGCGTAGGGCGCCGCGAGCAGGCAGACCGGCCAGTCGGAGCCGAACATGACGCGCGAGGGTCCGAAGGCTTCGAGCGCTACCTCGGCATACGGACGCAACGAGGCGACTGTCCACGAGGTATGGTCCGCCTCGGTCACCATCCCGGACAGCTTGCAGAACACGTTCGGCTCGGCGGCCAGTGCGCGCAGGCCCGAGGACCACGGCTCCAGTTGGCCCGAGGCGATGGGTGGCTTGGACAGGTGGTCGAGCACGAAGGTGAGCTGCGGCAGCGCGCGGACGGTCTCGACGGCGGCGGGCAACTGGTGCGGGAGGGTCAGCAGGTCGTAGCAGAGCCCTGCTTCGGCGATCGCCTGTAGGCCGCGGCGAACGTCCGGTCGGCACAGCCAGCGTGGATCGGCCTCGCCCTGCACAAGATGGCGGATCCCGACGAGCAGGTCGCCGCCGGGGCCGGCACGCAGCGCGGCGAGCTCGTCCGCAGCGTCCGGCGCGGTGAGATCGATCCAGCCCACCACGCCGACCAAGCTGGGCACGCTGACCGCCGTGTCGGACGTACTGGCCGTGCTCCCAGACGTACCGGCTGTCGCGTCCGACTCGGCGACGATCGTGTCCACCTTGCTGACAGTCGTGTCCGCCGTGGTGACAGTCGCGTGCGACTCGGCGGCCAGTGCGAGGAAGTCTCTCGTCTCGTCCGCATCGGCCAGCACTTGGACCAGGATGCTGCGATCGAACCCCGCCGCGGCGGCCTCGGGAGCGTAGTCGGCGATGGTAAAGGTCCGACGGATATCCGCCAGTTCGGCGGCGTCGAGCCATGACTGTTCGCGACGCTTCAGGTCCCAGAGATGGTGGTGCGCATCGACTCTGGTCACGGGCCGACCACCAGGCGAGTGAGAACCATGCGCAGGACTGTACCTGGTGGCAGTACCTGATGCGTGCCCAGTGTGCCCGAGAGGTCCGACCAGTACTGGATGGTTTAGGCCGCTGCGTACCTTCAGGTGTGGCAGCGTCCTCAGACCACGGTGACGTCTTCGGACGCTGCGACGCCGTTAGGCGCGGTAGGCCCAGTCACACCCTCCGTCACCGTGACGACGGGTTGCATGACCCGCTCGAAGCCGACTTCGCGCCGGTCACCGGTCATGGTCAACCGGACCGTCTCACGGATGTCGGTGCTCGACGCGCCGATCCGCAGCTCGACCTCGCCGGGGTCGACCTGGCGCAGCCCGGCACGGCCCGTGTACGAGGTCAGGTCCGCGTGCAGCTCCAGGGTCACCGTCCGGGTCTGGCCCGGCGCCAGGTCGACTCGGGGTGCGGCGATCAGCTTCTGCACCGGCCGTGCTACCTCGGCCACCGGGTCGTGCAGGTAGACCTGCACCACTTCGGACGTCGGCAGCTGCGAGTCGTTGCGCAGCGCGACGGACAGCGTGCATGCACCATCGGTCGGCCACTGCGAGGGAGTACGGCGGGTGATTTCGAGCCAGGTCGCCGGGGCGTACGACAGGCCGTGGCCGAACGGGAAGAGCGCGGTCGGATCGACGGTGCTCACCTCGCTGGCATGGCCGAGTGGCGCCGCAAGGTACGTCGAGGGCTGGCTCGAACCTGCCGCCGGGAAGCCGACCGGCAGCCGTCCGGACGGGTTGATCCGGCCGCTGAGCACGTCCGCCAGCGCGTGCGCGCCCTCCTCGCCGGGGAAGAAACCGCAGAGCACGGCGGCGAGCCGGTCGACCTGCCGGGACAGTTCATACGGACGGCCGACGAGCAGGACCAGGACGATCGGCGTGCCGGTAGCCAGCAGCGCTTCGAGCAGTTCCTCCTGGCGGCCGGGCAGCCGCAGGTCGGTCGCATCACAGCCTTCGCCTGACGTCCCGCCGCCGAACAGCCCCGCTTTATCGCCGAGCACCACGACGCAGACTTCCGCGTCGCTTGCCAGGCGCACAGCCTCGTCGATGCCCGCGTCGTCGCCGCCCAGTACCGGCACACCCTGTGCGTACGAGATCTGGTAGCCCGCCGGATCCTCGCTCAGTGCGTCGAGGAGAGTCGGCACGTCGATGCTCATCGGCACGTCCGGGTGGTGCACTCCGACGTGCATCGGGAAGGAGTAGCAGCCGAGCATCGCGCTGGACTCGTGCGCGCGCGGTCCGATGAGCGCTATTCGGCGGCCGGGGGCGAGCGGCAGCGCGCTGCGCTCGTTGCGCAGCAGCACGATCGAACGCTGGGCCAGCTCGCGGGCAAGTGCTCGCGACTCGGCGTCGTCGAGGCGCGCGTCCGCGTCCGCCTTTGTGTCCGCCTCTGTGCCTGTGCCTGTGCCTGCGTTCGCGTCCGCGTCGTCGAGGATCGGCGGCTCCGGCGACCAATCGGCGTCAAGCAGGCCCAGTTCGCACTTCTGAAGCAGCACTCGCTCCAGCGCGCGATCTACCGTCGCCAGGCTCATCTGGCCGGACTCGATCATGTCCAGCAGCGGCTGGCCGAAGTACTTCACCGTCGGCAGTTCGACGTCGATGCCCGCGTTCAGCGCCAACGTGGCCGCCTCGCCCGGCGATCCGGCCACGTTGTGCAGGATCTCCAGGAACGTCACCGCGAAGTAGTCCGAGACCACGGTTCCGGTGAAGCCGTATGTGCCGCGCAACAGGTCGGTGAAGAGGCCCGGGTCGGCGGCGGCCGGGACGCCGTCCAGATCGGCGTAGGAGTTCATCACCGAGCGCGCGCCGGCGCGCAGCGCCATCTCGAACGGCGGCAGCAGCACGTCGGCCAGTTCGCGCCGTCCGATCGACACCGGCGCGAGATTGCGTCCGCCCTTCGAGGCGGAGTAGCCGACGAAGTGCTTGAGCGTCGCGACCGCGCCCGTCGACTCGACGCCGCGCACGTATGCGCTGCCGATCGTGCCGACCAGGTAGGGGTCCTCGCCGATGGTCTCCTCGACCCGGCCCCACCGCAGATCCCGCGCCACGTCCAGCACCGGCGCGAGGCCCTGGTGCACCCCGAGCCTGCGCATCGTGCGGCCGATCCGCGCGCCCACCCGCTCGATCAGCGCCGGATCGAAGCTCGCACCCCAGCACAGCGGCGACGGATATATCGTCGCCTGCCAGGCGGCGAGGCCGGTCAGGATCTCCTCGTGCACGAACGCCGGGATGCCGAAGCGGCCGGCCGCCATGATCTGGCGCTGGGTACGGGCGAGTACTCGCGCGCCTGCGGCCGGCTCGACCGGCCGGGTGCCGAACGGACGGGTCAGCTGGCCGATCCCGTTGCCGATCAGCGCTTCCCAGTCCTCCGGCGGCGCGGCCAGCTCGTGCTGGTGCGGCGCCATCTCGCCATCCGTGGTGTTGATGCCGACCCACACGCCGTAGAGCTGAGCCACCTTCTCCCGCAGCGACATGCGGGAGAGCAGATCGGCGACCCGTTCGCCGGCCGGGATCGCTGGATCGCGCCAGACCTCAGCGGTCACTTGATTCTCGATAGACACGTAAGGTCCGTCCGTCCTTCACCGGGCACATGGCACTAGGGGCACTGGTCGCTGGTTGGGTCGCTGATGAAACCGGGGTTCTGCTCGTGGTGGCGGAGCTGGTGGAGCTGCTGGCGGGGTGGTGCTGAGCATCAGATCGCGCGGGTCGACTGGCGGACGACCAGCTTCGTCGCGAGCGTGACGTGTGTCTCGTCCGGGGTCTCGCCCCGGATCAGCCGGACCAGGATCTCGATCGCCCGCTGACCCATGGTGCGGATGGGCTGGTCCACCGTGGTCAGCGGGGGAGTGCAGAGCACCGACTCGGGAATGTTGTCGAAGCCGACGATCGACAGGTCGTCCGGCACTCGCAGGCCCAGCTCGCGCGCCACGTCGATGGTCGCGATCGCCGACAGGTCGTTCGCGGCGAACACCGCGGTGGGTCTGTCGGGTGAGCTGAGCAGCTCGCGGGCCGGTTTGACCGAGACCTCCGGGTCGTACGCGCCGACCTGGATCAGCCGCTCGTCCACCGGGACCCCCGCCGCGACCAGCGCCTCCCGGTAGCCCTGCTCGCGCAGCTGCGCCGACTGGAGGTCGGGCCGCCCGGACAACATCGCGATCCGCCGGTGTCCGAGACCGAGCAGGTGTTCGGTGGCCAGGCGCGCGCCGTGCAGGTTGTCCGAGTCGACGGTCGGCAGGTCGGTCGGCCCGGTGTGCGGGTCGACGGCGACCACCGGCGCGCCGTACTGCACGTCCACCACGGTCGGTGTGACCAGCACCGCGCCGTCGACCAGCGTCCCGCTCAGCCGCGACAGGTACCGGCGCTCCCAGCCGAGGTGCTCGCTGGTGCGGCCGCCGGCCGAGTAGACGACCAGCTCGAAGCCGGTGCCGCGGATCGCGTCGCCCGCGCCCTTGAGCAGCTCGGTGCTGAACGGCTCAAGATCGGCCACCAGGATGCCGATGACGTTGGTGCGGTGATTGCGCAGGCTCTGCGCGACCAGGCTGGCCTCGTAGCCGAGTTCGTTGATCACGGCCTGGACCCGCGCGAACGTGTCCGCCGACACGCCATAGCGCTGGTTGATGACCTTGGAGACGGTCGCCACCGACACGCCGGCCTGAGCGGCGACATCGCGGATGGTCACACGGGAGCTTGGCTGCACCGGCCCAGAATAGCGTTGTAAAACGTTATCGACAACGATTGACACGATCACCCGCAACGCGCAGACTCTTCGGCATCCTGGGCTCAAACCGCCCGGTCCAGTTCGGCCGACGCTGTCAGGAATGGACCAGTCTCATGCGTAGAATCCGCACATCAGGCGCCCTCGTCCTCACGGCGGCGCTAGCGTTAACCGCCGCCGCGTGCAGCAGCAGCGGCGGGGGAACGGCAGGCTCAACGAACACGAACGGCCCGGTGAACCTGACCTGGTGGCACAACGGCACCACGGACCCGGTCAGGAGCCTCTGGGCGCAGGCCGCGAGCACTTACCACGGCTCTCACCCCAACGTCAGCTTCACCGTCGACCCGATCCAGAACGAGCAGTTCACCACGAAGGTGCCTGCCGCGCTGGAGGGTGACACCCCGCCGGACATCTACCAGCAGTGGGGTGGCGGCCAGCTCTCCAGCCAGATCACCTCCGGCAAGCTCATGGACCTCACCTCGCTGGTGTCCAGCTGGATCAGCGAGATCGGCGCCACCGCTCAGGGGTGGCAGGCCAACGGCAAGCAGTACGGCGTCCCCTACGACCTGCACGTCGTCGGGTTCTGGTACCGCAAGGACCTGTTCGCGCAGGCCGGGATCACCGCCCCGCCGGCCACGATGGACGAGTTCAACGCCGACGTGACCAAGCTCAAGGCGAAGAACATCGTCCCGGTCGCCATCGGCAGCAAGGACCGCTGGCCCGACGCCTTCTACTGGGACTACTTCGCGGTGCGCGAGTGCTCCACCGACGTGCTGAAGACGGCCTCGGCCTCGCTCAAGCTCGACGACCCGTGCTGGACGAAGGCGGGCAACGACCTCAAGGCGTTCCTGGCCACCAACCCGTTCCAGTCAGGTTTCCTCGGCACTCCGGCCCAGCAGGGCGCGGGCAGCTCCGCGGGCATGATCGCCAACGGCAAGGCGGCGATGGAGCTCCAGGGCGACTGGGAGCTGTCCACCATGACCGGCCTGGTGCCCAACGGCGACTTCAAGTCGCAGCTGGGCTGGTTCCCCTTCCCGGCCGTGACCGGCGCAGCGGGTGACCCGAGCGTGGCCCTCGGCGGCGGCGACGGCTTCTCCTGCACCACCAAGGCGACGGCCGCCTGCGCCGACTTCCTCAAGTACCTGGCCAGCCCGGAGATCCAGCAGAAGGTCGCCTCCCAGGGCGTCGGCCTGCCGGTGAACCCCGCGGCCTCCTCGTCGCTGACCGACCCGACCCTACAGACCGTCTCGTCGTATGCGGCGAAGGCGTCGTACATCCAGATGTACTTCGACATCGCCTTCCCGACGAACGTCGGGCAGTCGCTCGACACCGCCGTGGCCAACTACTTCGCCGGCCAGGGCACCCCGCAGTCGATCGTGCAGAGCATCACGAACGCCTCGGCGGGCGGCAAGTAACCCGGTAGCAGTAGCAGCAGTACCAAGTACCGCAGCAGCCGCGCGTCGCGCGAGTCACGCGGGTGCGCATGGTGTGAGCCGTGCGCACCCGCGGGGCTCCGTGCGGGCGACGAGGCCGCATACGACGAGTGAAGCGCGGTGAAAGTCGTGCAAGTCATGCAATCGGCGGTTGGCGCTCCGACCGCCGGGGACGAGCGATGAGCAGCGGGCTGCGCAACCCCCCTAAGGTCACGAAAGGCGAGTCATGAGCAGCGACGCACGGGTCACGGACCGGGCCGTCGGCCCCGTTTCCGCCGTGGCGGGCTCCAAGGCGCTCGGCGGCCGCATCCGCCGGGCGCGCCAGGCCGGGCGGCCGGGCGGGCTGCGCAAGTGGCTGGAACTCAGCCTCCTGCTGACCCCGGCGCTGGTGCTCTTCCTCGGCTTCGTGCTGGCCCCGATCGGCGTAGCCGCGTACTACAGCTTCTACAACTGGAACGGCTTCGGGCCGCTGAACGACTTCATCGGCCTACAGAACTACCATGACGCGATCACCGGCCAGGTCTTCCAGGGCGCGGTCGTGCACAACCTGATCATCGCGGGCCTGTCGATCGTGGTCCAGCTGCCGCTGAGCATCGGGCTGGCCCTGCTGCTCAACCGCAACCTGCGCGGCCGGGCGTTCCTGCGCCTCATCGTGTTCGCACCGTACGTGCTGTCCGAGGCGATCACCGCGGTCGTCTGGCTGCTGCTGCTCCAGCCGGGCGGCGCCGTCGACCAGGCGCTACAGTCGGTCGGCCTCGGCTCGCTGGTGCACCAGTGGCTGGCCAACACGAGCATCGTGCTCTACACGCTGTTCGTGGTGATCACCTGGAAGTACATCGGTTTCGGCATCATCCTGCTGCTCGCGGGATTGCAGGGGGTCCCGCCGGAGCTGCGCGAAGTGGCCGCGATCGACGGGGCGACCCCGTGGCAGACCACCAGGCACATCGTGCTGCCGCTGCTCGGCCCGACCATCCGGATCTGGATCTTCCTGTCGGTGATCGGCTCGCTCCAGCTGTTCGACCTGGTGTGGATCATGACGCTCGGCGGCCCGGCCAACGCGTCGAGCACGATGGCGACCTACCTGATCGACCACGGCTTCCGCCGCTACGAGTTCGGCTACGGCAGCGCGGTGGCCGTGATCCTGTTCATGATCTGCTTTGCCTTCGCGCTGATCTACCAGCGCTTCGTGCTGCGCCGCGACACCGAGGGCGCACTGACCCGGATCGTGGGGTGACAGGGCCATGTCAGCGGCCGTGAATCCGATCGCGGACTCCCGCGTTCCCGCCGCCCCGCGGCGCCGCGGGGCCCCGGTGGCCAAGGGCACCCCGTTCGCCTATCTCGTGGCGATCATCGTCATCGGGGTCACCGTCGTCCCGCTGTTGTTCGTGTTCGTCGGCGGGTTCCGCACTACCCCGGCGCTCAACGCGGACCCGACCGCCACCTCGGGTCCGTGGGTCTGGTCGAACTACAGCAGCATCCTCGGTTCGTCGGTCTTCTGGCAGTTCCTGGAGAACAGCCTCCTGATCGCGGTGATCGCCACCAGCGTCGCGGTGGGGTTCGGCTCGATGGCCTCCTTCGCACTCTCGCGCTACAACTTCCGCCTGCGCGAGGGGTTCTACACGCTGTTCACCATCGGTCTGCTCTTCCCGATCGGCGTCGCGAGCCTGCCGGTCTATCTGCTGCTGCGTCAGATCCCGCCGCTGATGGAGAACCCGCTCGGCGTGGCGCTGCCCGAGGCGGCGTTCTCGCTGCCGGCCACGGTCGTGATCCTGCGGCCGTTCATGCGCGCCATTCCGGGCGAACTGGAGGACGCCGCGGTGCTCGACGGCGCGAGCCGGCTCGGTTTCTTCTGGCGGATCCTGTTGCCGCTGTCCGGGCCGGCGCTGACCACGGTCGCCATCCTCGCGTTCGTCACCAGCTGGAACGCCTACCTGCTGCCGCTGCTGGTGTTCAACGACCAGAACCATTTCACCCTGCCGCTGGGCGTCGCCACGTTCCAGTCGCAGTATTCGCAGGACACCGCGCGCGTGCTGGCCTTCACGGCGCTGTCGATGTTGCCGGCCCTGGCATTCCTGGCGATCGCCGAGCGGCGCATCGTCGGTGGCCTGACCGGAGCGGTCAAGGGATAGGCAAAGGCGGGACAGGCGGGAGGGAACGGCCGTGCCGTGGGGCTGGCTGGCTGAGGAGAACATCGCGAGGCGACCGGGGTGCGAAGATGAGGCCATGATGGACAAGGCCACCAAGGCCCCCGAGTCCACGGCGGACCCCGGCCCGCTGCGCGACCCCCTCGAACTGCTCGACACCTCCAGGCTGCTGAGCGGGGAGGAGCGCGACATCCAGGCCTCGGTGCGCGGCTTTCTGGCCGACCGGGTGCGCCCGCACCTCGGGCGCTGGTTCGAGGAGGCGCACTTCCCCCGGGACCTCGTGCCCGAACTGGGCAAACTCGGCCTGCTCGGGATGCACTTGGAGGGGTACGGCTGCGCCGGGACGAACGCCACGAGTTACGGCCTGGCCTGCCTCGAACTAGAGGCCGCCGACTCCGCGCTGCGCAGCTTCGTCTCCGTGCAGGGCTCGCTGTCGATGTACTCCATCCGGCGCTACGGCTCCGAGGAACAGCGGAGGCTGTGGCTGCCCCGACTGGCTTCCGGTACCGCGATCGGCTGCTTCGGTCTGACCGAGCCGGACTTCGGCTCCGATCCGGCGAACATGCGCACCCGGGCGGTGCGCGTCGGCAGCGACTGGATCCTCAACGGTTCGAAGCAGTGGATCACCAACGGCAGCATCGCGGACGTGGCCACCGTCTGGGCGGCCACCGAGGAGGGGATCCGCGGATTTCTCGTGCCGCGAGGCACGCCCGGTTTCACCGCCACCGACATCGGCCACAAGCAGTCGCTGCGTGCGTCGATCACCTCCGCGTTGTCGTTCGACGACGTTCGGCTGCCCGCCTCCGCGCAACTGCCCGAAGCGCGTGGCCTCGGTGCGCCGCTCTCCTGTCTGAACGAGGCCCGGTTCGGCATCCTGTTCGGCGCGGTCGGCGCTGCCCGCGACTGCCTCCAGACGGCGCTTTCGTACGCCGACGCGCGCGTCCAGTTCGGCAGGCCGATCAGCTCATTCCAGCTGACGCAGCGAAAGCTGGCCGACATGGCCGTCGCACTGAACACGTCGATGCTGCTCGCCCTGCATCTCGGCCGACTCAAGGACGCCGGACGGATCCGCCCGGAGCAGGTGAGCGTCGGCAAGCTGAACAACGTCCGGCAAGCGATCGCGATAGCCCGCGAGTGCCGAACCATCCTCGGCGCGAACGGGATCTCGCTCGACTACTCGCCGCTGCGGCACGCCAACAACCTTGAGTCCGTGCTCACCTACGAAGGCACCGAGGAGATCCACACCCTCGTCGTAGGCCAAGCCCTCACCGGCCAGTCGGCCTACCGCTAACCCAACACCCGATTATCCGACTACCCGATTATCTGAACCGATTATCTGACCGCGCGTCACTGGACCGTCCATCAGGTCAGTCGGCCCGTCATCCAGCCAGCCCTTGCCGACCGTGCAGCCGTGCAGCCGTGCAGCCGTCCAGCCGTGCAGCCGTGCAGCCGTCCAGCCGTCCAGCCGTCCAGCCGTCCAGCCGTCCAGCCGTCCAGCCGTCCAGCCGTCAGCTCGCTCTTCCCGTTCGTCAGCCAGCTAAGCGGGCTGCGCGTTCCGCCAGGTAACGCTGTTCCGGTTCGTTGTCGGCTAACCGTGCGGCCTCCCGATACGCGGCGACCGCGCCCTCGTCATCGCCCGCCATCTCCAGCAAGTGCGCGCGTACGGCGTGCAGGCGGTGGTGCCCGGCCATGCGTTCGTCGTCGTCTAGCGACTTGAGCAGGTCGAGTCCCGATAGCGGACCCTGCACCATCGCCACGGCGACAGCCCGGCTGAGCGTGACCATCGGCCCTGGTGCCATCTGACCGAGCAGCTGATACAGCGCCAGGATCTGCGGCCAGTCGGTGTCCTGTGCCCGTGCCGCCTCGTCGTGCACCGCCGCGATCGCGGCCTGTACCTGGTACGGGCCGAGCGGCGAACCACTCAGCGCCGCAGTGATCAGCTGCGTTCCCTCGTGGATTGCCGAGCCGTCCCACAGCGCACGGTCCTGCTCGGCCAGCGGTACCAGCGAACCGTCCGATCCGGTCCGCGCCGGCCTGCGGGCCTCGATCAGCAGCATCAGCGCCAGCAGCCCGGCCACCTCGCCGTCGTTCGGCAGCAGCCGGTGCAGTTCGCGGGTCAGCCGGATCGCCTCGTCGGTCAGCCCGATTCCGGGCTGTCGCGATTCATCGGCCAGCGGCTCGGTGTAGCCCTGGTTGAAGATCAGATAAAGCACGTGCAGGACGACCCTCAGCCGGCCTGGCCGCTCCGCATCAGGCGGCAGACGGAACGGGATGCCGGTGGCCTTGATCCGCTGTTTGGCGCGGCTGATGCGCTGAGCCATCGTCGCTTCGGGTGCCAGGAACGCGCGGGCCACGTGAGCTGTCGTCAGCCCGCCGACCGCGCGCAGCGTCAAGGCGAGCTGCGAGGCCTCGGACAGCGCCGGGTGGCAGCACAGGAACAGCAGCGTGAGCGTGTCGTCCTGCTCCGGCGGCTGCTCCTCGCCGGGGCCGGCGGTGAGCGCCGCGTCGGTGGGTGCCAGCGCGGCCACGTTGGCTTCGCGCTGGCGCCGCGCATGGTCGCTGCGCCACTGGTCGGTCAGCCGCCGCGTGGCCACAGTGGTCAGCCAGGCCTGCGGACTGTCCGGAACGCCCTGCTTGGGCCACTGGACCGCGGCGGCCAGCAGCGCCTCCTGGACCGCGTCCTCGCAGGAGTCGAACTGTCCGTATCGACGGGTGAGCGCACCGAGCACCCGCGGCGCGAGCAGCCGCAACAGATCCTCGACGGGCTCGTCCGCCATCACGGCCACGGCTGTGAACCGCCTGTGCCCGAGCCCGAGCCCGTACTCGTACTCGCGGCCTCGGCCGCCAATCGGTGCAGCCCCTGGATCGCCAGCGGATAGCCCTCGACGCCGAAGCCGACCACGATCCCCGCGGCGACGGCCGAGATATAGGAGTGGTGCCGGAACTGCTCGCGCGCGTGCACGTTCGAGATGTGCAGCTCGACGACTCGCAGCCCGGCGCCCTTGATCGCGTCGTGCAGGGCAATCGACGTGTGCGTATACGCCCCGGCGTTGAGCACCGCGCCGATCAACTGCCCGGCCTGCTGCGCGGCCCCTGCCTCCTGGAGCCAGTCGACGAGCACGCCTTCGTGGTTCGACTGGCGGAAGTCGACCTCAAGGCCGAGCGCGGCGCCGGCCTCCCGGCACAGCGCCTCGACGTCGCCGAGCGTCCGCGCGCCGTAGACCCCAGGCTCGCGCGTGCCGAGCAGGTTGAGGTTCGGGCCGTTGAGGATCAGCACGGAAGACATGGCTAGATCTTGCCCGTACTGCCCCCGTTTCGCATGCGTGCAGCCCGGGCGCGTCCATACGCATCAACATGCAACCTCGGGGTTGCACAATATGGCCAGAAGTGCAATCCTGGGGTTGCAGGTTGGGGAGTACAAGATAACCAGAGACGGAGGCGACCGCGCCGTGGACGACAACTACGACAGCGAAAGCTACGACCGCATCGAGCGGCAGATCATGATCAACGCCACCCTGGACCGCGTGTGGGACCTGGTCAGCACGCCGGGCTGGTGGGTGCCGACGAAGGCCGAGGAGCCGGTCGTGCGTACGCCCGGACATCAGGCGGTCCGGCACAACGAGACGTACGGCCGCTTCGTGGTCGAGGTGGTCAGCATCGAGCCGAAGACGTACGCCGCGTTCCGCTGGGCCAGCCAGTTCCCGAACGAGGAGCTCGCGCCGGGCCGGACCACGCTCGTCGAGTTCCGCGTCGAACCGGGTGACCAGGGCGTCAACGTGTCCGTCGTGGAGAGCGGGTTCGCCTCGCTCGACGCGCCCGAAGCCCAGCGCAAGGCCGGGTTCGAACACAACACCGAGGGCTGGAAGCTGGAGATGGACGTGCTCAAGGAGCAGGCCGAAGGAGCCGCCACGGCATGAGTGCCGCATGAGTGCCGCCGCCGCGGACGGGTCCCCGGACATCGACCGGATCTTCACGGCGCTCGCGGACCCGACCCGCAGGCTGGTGCTCGAAGTGCTCGGCGAACGGCGTGAATGCAGCGCCTCGGCGATCGCGCGGGAGACGCCCGTCACCCGTCAGGCCGTGGTCAAGCACCTCACGGTGCTCGACGAAGCCGGGCTGATCGAGGGCCGCAGGGTCGGCCGTGAGGTGCTGTTCCGAGTGCGTCCCGAAGGCCTGCGCGCTGCCGCGGCCTGGATGACGGACCAGGCCGCGGCATGGGACCGACGCCTGCGCCGACTCAAGGAACTGGCCGAGGCGCCGACAGCCGATCAGGGTCACAACCACACGTCCAGCCACGGCCCCGGCGAAAGCCGCCGCCGCACCTCCTGACCCGCTGACCATCTCACCCGCTGACTCCGCGACTCCATGACCCCGCGACTCCAATCCATCTCAGTGGTCTGGCATTGCGTCCTGTTGACGCGGCGGCGCACGTGGCCCAGCCTTCAAATATGGAGACGTGGATCGGCCGCAGCGCCGAGCAGATCGCCGCCGCCGTGCGCGCGGGAGAAGTCGAACCGCGGCTCGTCGTGCAGCAGCACCTCGATCGGATCGAACGGCTCAACCCGCAGCTGAACGCCTTTCGCCGGATCCGGCGCGAGGAGGCGCTGGCGGAGGTGGACGCGCTCGCGGTGCGCTCCGACCTCGCCGAGCTGCCGCTGGCCGGCGTCCCGCTCGCGGTCAAGGACAACGTCCCGGTGAGCGGCGAACAGAGTCGCATCGGCTCGGCCGCCACGTCGACGTCCGCCATGGATGCCGACCATCAGGCGATTGCGCGACTGCGGGCCGCCGGGGCGATCGTCGTCGGCCTGACCAACGTGCCCGAGTTGTGCCTGCTGGGGATGACGGACAGCGTGTACGGCATCACCCGCAACCCGTGGGATCGGGGCAGAACGGCCGGCGGCTCGTCCGGCGGCAGCGCCGCGGCGGTCGCGGCCGCGCTGGTCCCGATCGCGCACGGCAACGACGGGCTCGGTTCGATCCGCATCCCGGCGTCCGCCTGTGGCCTGGTCGGCATCAAGCCGGGCACCGGAGTCGTGCCAGCGGAAAAAGAAGAAGGCGGCGAGCCGCCATGGTTCGGCCTGGTCGAGAACGGAGTGCTCGCCACCACGGCCCGCGACGCCGCGATCGCAATGGCCGTGATGGCGAACGCCGACGACCTGGCCGAGCCCCAGGAACCCCGGTCCGTGCGGGTCGGGGTATCCACAAAGCCCCTCCAACTGGGTGTACCCATCGACCGAAGCGTCATCGCGGCGACCGTCGGCATCGGCGACCTGCTCGCAGAACAAGGACACACGGTCAGCCGACACACCGCGAACTACCCCGCCTGGCTCGGCGCGGGAATCGCGCTGACCTGGTTCGCGTGCGCCCGCGAAGACGCCCGCGAGCTGGAAAGGTCCCAGCTCGACAAATCCACCCGCGGCTTCGTGAACATCGGCCGAGCGCTCGAACCGACCCACCTGACCGGAGCACGCACCCGCACCCGCTGGCGTGCCGAGGCAGCGGGCAAGTTCTTCGGCGACATCGACGTCCTGGTTCTGCCCACCCTCACCGCGCCGCCCCCGTTCGCCCGCCGCTACGGCGAGCGCAGCGCCCTGCGCAACGTGACCACCAACACCAAGTTCGCGTCGCTGCTCGGCCCGTGGAACGTAGCAGGCTGGCCGGCCATGAACATCCCCGCAGGCGTCCACGACGTCGGCACGCCCATCGGCGTCCAACTCGTCGCCCGCCCCGGCGGCGAACACCTGCTGCTTGCACTGGCCGCGCAGCTCGAATCCGCGCACCCCTGGCCCCGCCACGCCCCCGAGTACCGGCCGTAGGCAGCTGTCGGATCCGGTTCAGTCTGTCGGGCGATGTGAGAAGGCTTGATGGATGTCCGAGGCGAGCCCGTCCCATCCGACTCGCGGATCGGGATCGTGCCATGAAAATGGGTCTTCCTGAACGCCGACTGCCCAGGTCATGTCGTAGAGCCCGGTTTCGCGCAGCCGTCGGCACATGATTGCAGTGCGCTGCAAGTAGGACGCGCCGCTGAACTCGGGATCGCCCTGGCCGATCAGGCGGCCGATCGCGACAGGCTTGGTGCTCTCCGGGGAAATGCCCATGATGAAGACGTAGGCGCGCCGCAGGCCCTTTGGCAGGAGCCCGTGCGCCTCGGCTTGCCGGGTGTCCTCGGCCACGCCGAATACCTCGTCGGCACGATTGTTGAGGTTCTTGCCTTCACTTCCGCTCATCGATTTGTATTCGACGACGAGCACCGGTTGGCCGTCCTTGAGAACGGCCAAGTCCCAGGCCTTGGACGACCGGTAGTAGCCAGCGAGTGTTGCCCGCCGGTTAGTCATGAACGTCAGGCCGTCGCTCATGCCTGCGCGCTTGATTTCTTCGACGACCAGGCTGTTGAGTCCGTCCAGACGGGCGCCGCCGGTCACCGCCGACCGGTTGCCTTCCTGGGCGCGTCCGCCGTTCTGGGCCGCTGCCTTCTGGAGTCGGCGCACATCGACCCAATGCTGCAACGCAATATCGACCCGTGCTTTTGCGTCGTCGTCCACCGACCCCCAGTGCCTTTCCCTCTGTGCCGGGCCTGACGAGTTTCCTCGGGCCTCGTAGATAGGAGGTCAAGATACCAGACGTCGGCGACACAAACTGCGGTTACCTGGGCAGTCGGTCCATTCCATAGGCCTCGAGGGCGGCGCGGGTCGCAGCGGCCCGGTTACGGGTGCGAAAGGCGGTTGTGAGTTCCTCGGAAACCCGATCCGTCAGCGTACCGATTTCGGGCACGCGCACTCTGCGCAGATATTGGGCCTGGAATCGGAGCGTTTTGCCACGCATCTTCACGCAGTATGCGGCGATCTGTCGTTCGACGACCTCGGAAAGTAACAAGCCGCCGAGCACTTCGAGATTCCAGTCGTCGGATACGACGTAGTACAAGTTGTGGTGTGGATAGTGGCCGCCGGTTTCCAACACTGGATTGGGCTGGCGTTTCATGTCTTCCAGTAAGAGTTTCGGATGATTGGTGAGGCCACAGGTGACTCTGTCGATTGTGCGATGCCAGCGTTGAGGATTGCGCCGTCCGATGCTGCGCCGCCGTAGCGATGCCTCATGCCGGCGCAAGTAAGTGGCGAACCGAGGCCAGTTGTCCATATCCACCAGGCCGTCAGGATCCCAAGGGTTGACCAGATAGGTGCCGGACCAGGTGAACGAGCCGGACTTGATGTCTGCCGGCATCGCCAGTTTCAGCAGACGCTCATCCTCTACCAGCAACTCGTCACGGGTCAGGTAAACGGCGTCAGCTCCGGTCGCGACACCGATGCTGATGCGCGTTCCACCGGCGTCCTCTAGAAGAGGCAGCGTGTCGTCCAGCTGCTCCAGCCAGGCGATCGTCTCTGGGCTCGCATCCGGCCAGGACTCGGGATTCTTGTGCCAGTGCGGGAGACGTGCGGCCTCCAGAGCGCCGGTGGAGAGCACCGGTGTAGTTGTCACGCTCCACATGGTGAACTGGCGCGCGGCCTCGGCATCGAAAGCAGCTGTTGTGTCGGCGATGACGGCCTCGGCTTGGACCCCGCGTCGTAGCACGGTCACTGCGGGATAGGCACTGACGTCGTCAGCGAATGCGTCAACATCGTGCATGACCACGCAAACGTCGACCGCGAATCCGCCGGAGAGGATTTTCTCGCGCAGGCGCTGGCCGTATTGGTTGCGCATCCACCGGTCCGCGCAGATGTACCCCAGTTTTCCGTCGGCTTTGAGGATGTCGAGGCCGCGTTCGAAGAATCCGACGAAGACGTCGGCTCGCCCGCCCATGGTCGGGCATGCCTGGCGGTATGCGGCCAGCAATGCAGGTTCGAGATCCTCGATCCTGATGTACGGAGGGTTGCCGATCACCAGGTCTGCGTGCACGTCGCCGAGGTCATCGAGCAGGAAGTCTCCGACGTTCAGCCACTGGTCGGCCAAAGCCCTTGCGGTCGGCAGCGCGCATCCCGCCTCTGTTAGGACACCGATGGCAAGGGATCGACAGGCCGCTACATGACCGGTTTGGAGATCGCGGCCGATCACGCACCCGGCCAACTCCTCCCACGGGAGGTCGGGAGCATGCTTGGCGCGCGATTGAACCAGCCGTTCGATCAGTGGCCCGAGGAACGCCCCGCTGCCGACGGCCGGTTCCACGACAGTCAGCGACGTCAGGTCCTGGCCGGAGTCATAACCGCACTGGTCCAAGATCATCTCGACAACCCAGCGCCGCGTGAAGACCTCCCCGTATGTCACGCGGTCATCCCCGATCAACTTGGGTGAGGGAGCCGGAAACAAGGCCAGCGCTGCGCTCATGGCGTCATCGTACGGGAGCCTTGAGACAGCGCCCGCTGCGCTGTGATGATCTCAACGCTCGCATGACGAACAACGGCCGAACACCGAATCGCCCCGAGTCATCAGCGGAAACGTGGAGTCATGTCGCACGAATGGCTGAGTCTGTTTAGCGAAGGGTACACCGGCGACACTGAGGCTGCCGCATCCTCTGGCTGGATCTTGGTGTTGCGGACGAGGACACGCCGAGAGAGGTGGGAACAATTCGCCTATGCCGGTCGTTCGTTGGCGGCATAGGGTAGGCGCTGGGTGTCGAGGGCGGCGGAGCGGGAAGCTGACTCTTGTGATCTGTGTCGTGTTCGCGGTGCTTACGGCGTTTAGTAACGCCATGGCGTCGGTGCTTCAGCGCCGGGCCGCGATCGAGGCGCCGGCGGACGGGTCGTTTCGGCTCTCGCTGTTCGCTTATCTGGTGCGGCGGCGGGTCTGGCTGGCGGGGATCGGCATGGTGGTCGCGGCGGCGGTGTTCCAGGCCGCGGCGTTGGCCACGGGGCCGGTCGCGCTGGTGCAGCCGATCTTCATCGTCGAGTTGCCGCTGGCGCTGCTGATCGCGGGGCTGTTCTGGCGCACGCGGCTGCCGCGGCGGATGTGGGGGGCGGTCGCGGCGGTCACTGCGGGGCTGGTGGTCGCGCTTGCCGCGGCGAATCCGTCCGGGGGCGTCGATCAGTCGTCCGACCAGCTGTGGGTGCTCGCGCTGATCGCTACCGGCGGCTTCGAGGCGGTGCTGCTGATCTCGGCGCTGCGCGTGCGCGGCGAACCGCGCGCGGCGCTGCTCGGGCTGGCCGCCGCGTGCGGGTACGCGCTGACCGCCGCGCTGATGAAGCAGTCGATGGCTGCGCTTTCGGTCGGGCCTGGCGCGTTCTTCAGCACGTGGCAGTTGTACGCGACCGCGGTCGCCGGGGTCGGATCGTTGTTTCTGCTACAGAACGCCTTGCAGGCCGGCACGCTGGTCGCCTCGCAGCCGATGCTGACCATTGGTGACGCGCTGATCAGCGCGTGCTACGGCGGCCTGTTGTTCGACGAGGACATCCGCTTCGGCTGGTGGCTCGTACCGCAGCTGGTGGGCTTGATCGTCATTGTGTTCGGCTATTTGGAGTTGTCCCGTTCGCCGCTTGCCTCGGGGCAGACGCTGCGGGGCGCGGGGTCGGATGACGATGACGCTGACGGAGCGCCGAGCGAGCTTCAGCATTCCACGACGTCGTAGGGCGTATGTCGTAGGGCGAACTTCGCGAAGTCAGAAATCATAGGGCGCAGTGCGTGTATATGTGATCGGCCGCAGCTTCCGATGGTCTGGAAGCTGCGGCCGATTGTTTGGGAGCGGTGTGTTCGGGGCTGCGTTACTCGGATGGGCTAGGGAAGACCACCATGGCGGAGCCGCCGAATCTGCGCTGCGGTTCGGCGGCGGCCTGGATGCGGCCGTCGCCGAGGAATTCGAGGCCGGTGGCGGCGCCGAGTTCCGGGGCCGGGGTGAACGCGGGCGGCGCGGGGACGAAGTTCTGGCCGATCGCGGTCAGGGCGGGGTCCAGCGGTGAGGAGAGGAACGCCGGTTCGGCTTCGGTCACCGAGCGGTCGCGCTGCGAAATGCGCGGCGCGGCGATCGCGTCCGGCAGGCTCATGCCGAAGTCCAGCCGGTTGAGCAGGACCTGGAGCACGGTCGTGATGATCGACGCGCCGCCGGGAGAGCCGACCACGAGGTACGGGCGGCCGTCGCGCAGGATGATCGTCGGGGCCATCGACGAGCGCGGGCGCTTGCCGGCGGCGGGCAGGTTCGGGTCCGGGGCCGGCGGGTGGATGGCGGTGAAGTCGAAGTCCGTCATCTCGTTGTTGAGCAGGAAGCCGCGGTGCGGCACGACCATCGCCGAGCCGCCGGTCTGCTCGATGGTCAGCGTGTAGGAGACCACGTTGCCCCACCGGTCGGCGGCGACCAGGTGCGTGGTGGACAGACCCTCGGTCGACGTGTTGGGCGTCTGCTGCGTCTGCGCCTGGCAGGTGGTGGACGGGTTGTTCGGGTCGCCGGGGGTGAGCGGGCTGGTCAGCGTCTTGGTCGGGCTGATCAGGCAGGCGCGCGAGGCGGCGAAGGCGGGGGAGAGCAGGCCGGCGGTCGGCACGTTCTCGAAGGCCGGGTCGGCGACCCACCGGTTGCGGTCGGCGAAGGCGACGCGGCTTGCCTCAAGGTAGGCCTGGAGCGAGGCGACCTGCTGGGCCTGAGTCGTGTAGTTCAGCTGCCAGCCGGAGTTCTTCAGCTGCGTCAGGACGTTGAGGGCCTCGCCGACGGTCGTGCCGCCGGAGGACGGCGGACCCATCGAATACACGTCGAGGCCGTCGTAGGAGACGTGAGTCGGCGCGGTGTACGGCGCGGTGTACCCGGCGATGTCGGCGGCGGTGATCACGCCGGGGCGGAAAACGCGGTCCGAAGTCGGCGTCATCGGCGGGTGCTGCGCGGTGTTCGCGATCTCGGAGGCCAGTTCGCCGCCGTAGAACACGCCGATGCCCTTCTGGGCGATCAGCTCGTACGTCGCGGCAAGGTCCGGATTGCGGAAGACCGAGCCGACCGCGGGCACTTGGCCGCCGGGTAGATAGAGCTGCGCGGTGGGTGTGATGTCGCTGAACCGCTGCTGGTTCATCGCGACGCCGCCGTTGAAGTCGCCGGTCACGGTGAATCCGCGCTCGGCGAGCTTGGCGGCGGGCTGCAACTCTTCGCCGAGGGGGCGGGTGCCCCATGCGTCGAGGGCTTCCTGCCAGGTCATCAGCGTGCCCGGGACGCCGACGGACAGACCCGAGTTGACCGCGTCGTTGAAGGCCAGCGGCTGGCCGGTGCCCGGGTCGATGAACACCGTCGAGGTGAACGCGGCCGGGCCGCTCTCGCGGCCGTCGATGGTGGTGACCTTGTGCGTGCGGGCGTCGTAGTACACGAAGAAGCCGCCGCCGCCGATGCCGGAGGAGAAGGGTTCGACGACGCCGAGTGCGGCGGCGGTGGCCACCGCGGCGTCCACGGCGTTGCCGCCGTGCGCGAGCACGTCGATGCCGATCTGCGTGGCGTAGGGGCTGACGCTGGCCACCGCGCCGCCGTAGCCGGTCGCGACCGCCGTCTTCGGGGGCAGCGGAATCGGTGGCGGCCCGCCGTGCGCCGCGGCGGGGGCGGCCCCAGTGGCTATCAGTGTGCTACAGAAAAGAGCGGATACTGCCAGGTAAGACGCCTGATGTCGCATTGTGCCGTGCCTCCCGTGTCGGCGGACTGCCTGCTGACTAGGCCTGCCCGGCGGGTCGGGAGATCATGCGGAATCCGCGTCGCCCGGTCGGGTGGTCACGCTTCCGCCGGCGGGCCGGAGAGAATCGCGGCGTATGCGTCCAGGTCCACGTTGCCGCCGCTGACGACGGCCACGTAGTTGCGGCCAGGTGGGAGTTGGTGGAGGTTCGAGAGGTACGCGGCGACCGCGACGGCGCCGCCCGGCTCGACCACCAACTGCGCCGAGGCCGCCAGTTCGCGGACGGCGTTCCGGATGGCCGGCTCGGAGACGGTGAGCACGTCGTCCACCAAGGCGCGCAGATGCTCCCAGGTCAGCGCGCCGACGCTGGAGGCGCGCAGTGCGTCGGCGATCGTGCGCCAGGTGTCCTCCACCGGCCAGGCTGTGCGCTCGCCCGAACGCAGGGAAGCCTGCGCGTCGGCGGCGAGCTCCGGTTCGACGCCGAAGACCGAGGCGCCGGGTATGAGCTCCTTGACGGCGACGGCGAGCCCCGACACGAGTCCGCCCCCGCTGACCGGCGCGAGCACCGCGTCCGCCGAGAAGCCCTGCTGCGCCGCTTGTTCGGCGATCTCCAGGCCGATCGTGCCCTGGCCCGCGATGACGCGCGGGTCGTCGAAAGGATGAATCAGGATCCTGCCGGTTTCTTCGGCGAGCCGGCGCGTCTCCTGCTCGCGAAGTTCCGGGGGCACGCGCACCACAGTCGCGCCGAGCGCCTGCGTCGCGGCGACCTTGTTCACCGCGGCGCCGTGCGGAATGACGATCAGCGCGTCGATACCGAACCGCTTGGCCGCGTAGGCGACCGCCTGCGCGTGATTGCCGCTGGAGACGGCGATCACTCCGGCTTCGCGGGCACTCGGGTCGAGCGACGCCACCGCGTTGACCGCGCCGCGGATCTTGAACGCACCGATCGGCTGAAGGCTCTCCGCCTTGATCCACAGCGGACGGTCGGGATCGGCCCACGAGCAGGGGAGCAGCGGCGTACGCGTGGCGATACCGGCGATCCGTTTCGCCGCGTCTTGAATCTCGGCGAACCCGACGAGCCGTGTGCCGGTGGGGTCGCTTCGGTCGGCTACGGCGTCGGCCGGGTGACTCATGGGTCCGTCCCCTTTTCCTCGGGCGGGAAGCTGGGAATCGATCATAGAGCGGTCCGTTCGGCGGCAGGCGGGCAGGCGGGCAGGCGGGCGCGCGTGGTCTCAACGTTCGAGGTTTGGCCGTGATCTGGCCGTGCCTACTGGTCGGGGCTGGTGAAGTTCCTTTATGGGAGTGGGGATGAGGCGGGTCACCTACCTGCAAGGCCTTCGGCAGGGCCGATCGTCCTGGCTCGTTCGCGGGAGCGGTATGTCGGCTCGGCGGCAGGGAACCGGCTCGATGGGGAAGCCGTCTGGGGAGTCGTACGGAGACGCTGGGGTGCGAGCGCTGCGGGTATACGCGGACGCTGTGGGTACTATTGTCGCCTCCGGCGAGGCGAGAAATGTGCGGACGCCCAGGCGAGAAGGCGATGTGACGTTGGACGCACGGAGGGTCGCGCGCGGCGGGTCGCCGCGCAGGTGGGGCGAGTCCGTCGCGCGGTGGAGCCCGCTGCGCCGGCTGATCGCGGGGGCGCTGCTGATCGCGGCGGTGTTCACCGTGTTCCAGGCGATTGACTACCACCAGAACGTGCCGTCCAACGACACCTATCAATATGCGCGGCAGACGTTGGTGTTCCTCGGCCGCTCGCACGACCAGGCCGTGCACGAGGCGACGCAGATGTTCTGCGAGGACGTCGGGTCGTCCAACGCGCGCAGCGCCAGCCTCGAACAGGGCGGCGTAACCGGCAGCACGTCCGGTCTTGCCTCCTGCATGTACACATATCGCAATGGCTTGACGCCAACCACGCCTCGTTATCTCGCCATCTTCACCTCTCGGCCCGGATACCCGCTGCTGTCGGCGGCCTTCGCCGGCGTCCTCGGCGTGCGCGCGGGGCTGTGGCTCGCCGCGATGCTGTGCACGCTGGCCGCGAGCCTGCTGGTCATCGTGCTGCTGCGCTCGACCGGCGCCGGGGTGCTCACCGCGCTGGGCGGGCAGGCGCTCTTCCTCGCCGCGCCCACCGGTTACTGGGGCAGCCGCATGCTCACCGACGGGCCGTCGCTCGCCGCCACGATGCTCACGCTGCTCGGCGCCTGGTGGCTCACCCGGGGGCGGATCGGTGCGGGCTCGATCGCGCTGGTCGGCGGGCTCGTCGCCGGGTTCCTGGTCCGGTACTCCTCCGAGACGATGGTCGCCGCCGCGCTCGCGGTCGGCGCGGGGATCTGCTTGTGGCTCGCGCCGTTGAGCCGGACCCGTGGAACGGTGTGGCTCGCCGGGCTGGCGGCCGGCGGCGCGGTCGTCTCGCAGGTCGCGACCACGCTGCTGGGCTGGCCGGGGATCACCGAGTCGATGCAGGACACGTTCACCCACCACTTCATCCGCCCGGACGTGGCGCATCCGCTGAGCCAACTGCTCTCGCTGAACTTGAAGTACTGGTCGTACTTCCCGGTCCTGGAGCCGACTTCGCTGCTGGTGGCGCTCGGGCTGGTCGTCGTCGGCGTGGCGCTGTGGCGGCGGGAGACGGTGTTCGCGGCACTCGTCACGGTGACCGCCGCGACCGGTGTCGGGACGGTGATCGCGCACCCGGTCGCCTCGCAGGCCGACCGGCTGATGGTCGCCGTCTGGCTGCTGATCGTGCTGGGCGCGCCGCTGCTGCTGGCGGACCTCGGCCGCCGCCGTCCCGCGCCCGAACCCGAGGCCACGGTGCTCAAGGAACGGCAGCTCACATGAATGTCCTGATGCTGGTCATGTCCGACGTGGCGCACGACTCGCGTGTCATGCGCGAGGCGATTGCGCTTGCCGACCACGGGCATGCGATCCACATCGTCGGCAAGGACGTGCCGCAGGGCTGGAATCCTCCGCATGGAGGGATCACCGTCGAGTCGGTCTCGGGCGGTTCGGGGTTCAACCGGCCGGGCGGTGGGGCGTCGGGTGGCGGTTCGCCGAGCTCTGGTGTGCCGAGTGCTGCGCCATCGGGCGGGGCGTTGTCGTCGGTGAAACGTGTCGCGCGTTGGGTGCTGCTGCCGCAGCACCGGCAGAAGGTCTGGCGTACCTGGTGCTCGCGGGCCGAGACCGCGGTCGCGGGCCGCGAGTTCGACGTCGTCCACGCGCACGATTTCAACGTGCTGCGACTCGCGGCGCGGATCGCCGACCGCGAAGGCGCCCGGCTCGTGTACGACTCGCACGAGTTGTGGTCGGGCCGTGAACGGCACGGCCGCCCGACACCGCTGGAGCGGGCGCGTGAACGGCGTGCCGAGCAGCGGATCGTGCGCCGCGCGGACGCTGTGCTGACCGTCAGCGACGGCATCGCCGAACGGCTGGGCGGGTGGCGCGGCGGTGAGGTCAAGGTCGTGCGCAACACGTTCCCGGGCCAGCGCAATGCCTCCGGGATGGCCGACAGCGAGATCACGCACATAGCGGTCCGGCAGCGGCCGGCAGGGGTCGTATACGCCGGGCGGATCGGTCCGGCGCGGGACCTTGAGACGCTGCTGCCCGCCGCTGCCGCCGCGGGGCTCGACGCCGTCCTGATGGGACCGGTCGACCACGAGTACCTGCCCCGGATCCAGGCCGCCGCCGGTACCGTGAGGATCGAACCGGCACGGCCGGTGGACGAAGTCGACGACGTGTTGCGCGGCGCCGGGATCTCGGTCGTCACGCTCACCGACAGTTGCGAGAACCATCGCCTGGCCCTGCCGAACAAGCTGTTCCACGCGGTGCGCGCGGGTGTTCCGGTCGTCGCGGCCGACCTGCCGGAGCTGCGTCGCATCGTCACGCAGTACGGCCTCGGCGCGCTCTACCGGCCGGGCGACGTCGCGTCGTTGCGTGCGGCGTTCAAGCAGGTCGCGGCCGACTACCCGCGTTTGTGCGAGCAGGTCGCGCGGGCGAAGGCTGATCTGTCCTGGGAGCGGGACGCCGCGGTTCTCGTCGGCGTGTACGAGTCGCTGGCGGGTCGTGGCGCGGTGTCGGTGGGCTCCCGGTGACCGATGCGGTGACCGGTCAGGAGCCGCCCGCGCGGCACGTCGTGATGCTGGTCGCGAACGGCGTCGTGGGCGACTCGCGGGTGCAGAAGATCGCATGGTCGATGGCTGACGCCGGATGGCGCGTCACCCTGGTGGGACGGGCTGCCGGCGCGGAGCTCGAACGGTTCCGGTTGCAGGGCGCCGACGTCGTGCTAGTGCCGGTGCCGAAGGTCGTTTCAGGGTACGAAAAGTCTCGGCTGCGCGGTGCGCGCGCGACCGCCGCCGCCCGGCGCGCCGAATACCGCGAGGCGCGCGCCGCGCTGGCCGACCGCGACGCGCGGACCGCCGACCGTCTGCGTTCGACCGCGGCCGCGCGCACCCGCGGCTGGCTCGATGAGCATCAGAAGGCCGATGAACTCGTCGGCCGGATGAGCCGCGGGCCGGTCGGCGGCGCGGCGAGGCTGGCGCTGTCCGGAGCGCTCGGACTCGCGGACACGCACGGCGGCTGGCGGCAGTTCAATCCGTGGTTCGCAGATCTCGAACTCGCGATGGCGCCGGTCGTGGCCGGACTGGAGCCGGACCTGATCCACGCGCACGACTTCCACATGGTCGGCATCGGCGCCCGGCTCGCCGCGACGCTCAGCACGCCGCGGCACCAGGTGCGCTGGGTCTACGACGCGCACGAATACCTCGCCGGTATCGACATTCCGCAGCGCTGGGACGCGCGTCGCAGGCTACGTAGACGCATGCTGGTCGGGGTCGAGCGGGAGTACATCCGGCGCGCCGACGCGGTGGTGACCGTCTCGGACGGCATCGCGGACCTGCTGGCGGCCGATCATCAGCTGTCGGCGAAGCCGCTCGTCGTGCTCAACGCCCCGGTGATCAGCACCAAGGCGACCGGTCGCAGGCTGCGTGACGAGGTCGGCGTGGGGGAGGGCACGCCGCTGCTGCTGTACAGCGGCGGGATGGCGCCTCGGCGCGGGGTCGCGACGGTGATCGACGCTCTCGTGCCGCTGTCGGACGTGAACGCGCACCTGGCGTTGATCGCCCGCGAGGACGATCCCGATGTCGGCGCGTTGCGCAGGCGCGCCGAGGAGCGTGGCGTTGCCGACCGGGTGCACGTCGTGCCATACGTCCCGGTGGACGAGGTCGTGCCGTACATCGAGTCGGCGACGATCGGCGTGGTGCCGATCCTGCACCACCCGAACCACGAGCTCTCGCTGATCACCAAGTACTTCGAGTACTTACACGCCTGCCTGCCGATCCTCACCAGCGACGTGCGCGAGATGGCCGAGACGACGCGTCGGCTCGGCGTCGGCGAGGTCTTCATCGCCGGTGACGCGGCCTCGCTGGCGGAGGCTGCGCGCCGGATGCTCGCCGAACTCGACGCATATAAGAAGGTTTACGCAGGCCCCGATGATCCGCGCGGCGCGTCGCTGTGGGAGGAGCAGGCGGCGAAGCTGGACGCGCTGTACCGGAAGTTGCTGGTCTGAGGGTGGTTCGGTGGTTCAGGCGGTTCGGCGTCCACTGCGCGGGCGCTTCAGCTTCGGCGTCGGGCGCGTTCGAGTTCGGTGACGACGCGCAACGCGGCTTTGCCGTCGCCGTATTCGAGGCCTGGCCGGGTGCCGGGGAGCTCGCGCGTGACGCGCTGCGCGAGCAGTTCCTTGTCCCGGATCGGCTGTGGCATCAGCACGTTCCAGCCTTCGACCAGTGTCTCAGGCCACTCGGTCTCGGCGCGCAGCGTCGTGCACAGCCGACCGAGCAGGTATGCCTCCTTCTGTAGGCCGCCCGAGTCGGTGACCACGCCGACCGAGCCGAGGACCGCGCCGACCATCGCCTGGTACGGAAGCGGTGTACCCACGCGGATCGCGCCACGCCGCAGCTGCATGCCGAACGACGCCGCGCGCGCGACGAGGCGCGGATGCGCGAGCAGGGCCACCTGATACGGCAGCGCCGCGAGAGCGTCGAGGATTGCTTCGAGTAGCTCCGGATCGTCGGTGTTCTCCGCACGGTGCACGGTGGCGACCAGGTACGGCGCGGCCGGATCGATGCCCTCGGCGGGCGCGGTCGGCGCGGTGGTGCCGGACAGCGCCCGATCGCGGGCCTGGAAGCACACGTCGACCATCACGTCGCCGACGAGCGACGTCCGCGCGCCGAGACCTTCCACCTCCAGGTTTCGCTTCGCGCGGCGGGTCGGGGCGAGCAGCAGGTCGGCGGCGTGATCGGTCAGGACCCTGTTGTGCTCCTCGGGCATCCGGCGGTTGAACGACCGCAGCCCCGCTTCGAGATGCGCGACCGGCAGCAACTGCTTGACCGCGCTCAGTGCGCCGGCCAGCGTCGAATTCGTGTCGCCGTAGACGAGCACCCAATCCGGAGCGTGCCGTCGCAACACCGGGTCGAGCCCGGCGAGCATGGCGCCGGTCTGCTCGCCGTGCCCGCCGGAGCCGACGCCGAGTTGCACGTCGGGCGCCGGAATGCCGAGTTCGGCGAAGAAGACGTCGGAGAGCGCGGGGTCGTAGTGCTGGCCCGTGTGCACGATCACGTGCTCGTGGCCGCCCTCGGCGATCGCGGCGCAAACCGGGGCGAGCTTCACGAACTGCGGGCGCGCGCCGACCACGCTGAGGATTTTCATGGCTGCGAGCATATGTGCTCGCCAGAGTTGTCGGCGCTCGTGCTAGCCATCGGCCGACGCCGCTGTAGACTGCCTGGGCTGCGCTTACAGCGCGGCTTTCCCTCCACAGTTACCGGCCGACAGACGTCAGGGACGATGAAGCGCGGATCAACGCCGAAGAGGTCGCCCAGGGTGCTCTATCTGGCCTTCTTCTTCCCGCCGAGCCGATCCAGCGGGGTGTACCGGGCACGCGCCACGGCCAACGTGCTCGCCCGCCGCGGCTGGGACGTGACTGTGTTCACCGCGCCGCGGCGCTTCTTCACCGAGTACATCGGCTCGACCGACCCCTCGCTTGAGCAGAGCATCGACCCGGCGGTCCGGGTCGAGCGGCCGGACATGGGCTACTTCCGCTGGGAGCGCGACATCCGGAAGTTCGGCCGGTGGCGCGCGAACAATCCGGTGCTCTCGAACGTGGTCTACAACTACTTCCAGCAGCACTTCTTCCCCGAGCACTACGGCTCGTGGATTCCGCGCGTCATGGCAAAGGCGCTGCGCATGCACGCGCGCCGCCGCTTCGATCTGGTGGTGGCCACCGGCAATCCCTTCGCCGCCTTCGCCGCCGCCTACTGGTTCAAGAAGCTGACCGGCGTGCCGTACGTGCTCGACTACCGGGACTCCTGGACGTTCAACCAGTTCACCGAGGAGCACAAGTACCCGCAGGGCCATCCGGCCTGGGACTGGGAGCGGCGCACGGTCGAGAGCGCGGCGCTGACCGTGTTCGTCAACGAGGGCCTGCGCGCCTGGCACGCCGAGCGGTACCCGGCCGCCGCCGGCCGGATGACGGTCGCCACCAACGGCTGGGAGCCCGAGCTGCTGGGCCGCGCGACGTATCCGGGCCCTGCGACCGGGCGCCCGCTGCGGTTCGGCTACGTCGGCACGATCACCGAGCCGATGCCGCTGGCCGAGCTGTTCGAGGGCTGGCGGATCGCCCGGCGCCACCCGGAACTGGCCGACGCGACGCTGGAGCTTTACGGCCACCTCGGCTTCTTCAAGCAGACGACCGAAGCGCTGCTGGACCGGATACCGCTGAACGGCGACGTCGGCGTCACGTACCGCGGGGCGCTGGCCAAGACGCAGGTCGGCGAGGTGTACCGCGAGCTGGACGTCTTGGTGTTCTGCGTGCCGGGCGCGAAGTTCGTCACCTCGGGCAAGGTCTTCGAGTACATGGCCGCAGGCAAGCCGATCGTGTCGGTGCACGCACCGGACATCGCGGCGGTGGACGTGCTGACCGGGCACCCGCTGTGGTTCGGCATCGACCGGCTCGACCCGAACGCGGTGGCGAACGCGATGGTCGCGGCGGCGAAGGCCGCACGCGACCTGACCGAGGCCGACTTCGAGGCGGCGCTCGCCCACGCCCAGCGGTACACGCGAGATGCGACGCTCGCGCCGCTGGAGCGGCAGCTGCGCCGCATCGCCGGATGGCCGGTGTCGCCGGAGATAGCGGAGACTGGGGCTGCGGCGACAGAGGCAGCAGTGTTGGAGACGGCGTCGGCGCAGGACGTGCCGGCGGGGACGGTGACGTCAGATGGCTGAGATCGCAGGCGGTTCGGGGCGGCTGACGGTGACCACGCCGTGGCACCCCTCGCTCCAGCGGCCGTTCGCAGGGTCCTTCGTGCAGGCGGCGACGGCGGCGGTGGCGCGGCGGTTCGAGCGCGTCGACCTCTATCACACCGAGGACTGGACCGGACCCGCGCACCCTTCGCAGGCCGCTCTGGTCCGCAAGGCCTACGACCGACTTACTGCCGGCCCCGGCCCGCGCATTGTGTCGCGGGCGCGGATGACGCCGGACGGCTACTGGGCCACCGACATCCCGACCCCGGTCACCCCGAAGCGCGATTACGCGGACTGGGCCGCGAGCCACGAGAACGCGTTGCGGCACGTACTTCGGCAACACAGCCTTCAGCAACACGGCCTTCAAGAGCACAGCCTTCAGCAACACAGCTTGCCGGGGGAGCGGTTCGACGCCGACGTCGTGCACGGCCACGTCGGGATCTACGGTGGCTGGCTCGCGCTGCGCTTCGCCCGGCCGGACGCACGGGTCGTCGTCACCGAGCACGCGTCCTTCCTCGGCAAGATCCTCGGCCAACCGCGCTCCCGCGCCATGTATGCCGAGGTGATGCAGCGCGCCGACGCCGTCCTGTGCGTCAGCGGCGGGCTGCGCCGACAGCTGGCCGAGGCGTTCCCGGAGCACGCCGCCAAGATCGAGATCCTGCCGAACGCCGTCGACATCGAGTCGATGCCCCGGCGCGCGGCCCCGGTGCGCGAATTGCATCGATGGATCTACGTCGGCAAGGTCATCGCGCTCAAGGGCGTTGCCGAGCTGCTGGAGGCCTTCGCCATTGCGGCGAAGGACGAGGCGCGGCTGCGGCTGACGATCCTCGGCGACGGCGTGCTGGCCGGGCAGCTCAAGGCGCGTGCGGCGCAGCTCGGTGTCGCCGAGCGGGTGACTTTTCACGACGCGGTGCCCCCGGAGCGGGTCTTCGAGTTCATGCACGGCCACGACCTGCTGGTGCACGCCAGCAAGTCGGAGACGTTCGGCATGACCACGGTCGAGGCGGTGGCGGCCGGGATGCCGGTACTGGTGACCAAGTGCGGCGGCCCGCAGGAGACGCTGGCCGGGCTCGACGGGGTCGCCGGGCTGCTGGTCGACGTCAGCGACGATCCCGCGGTGATCGTGGACGGATACCGGCGGCTCGCCGAGGCGCACTCCCGTGGCGAGATCGATCCCGGGCGGGCCCGGGAGGTGCTGATCGGCCGATTCGGTTCTGCGGCGGTGGCCGAGCGGCTGATGGACGTGTACAGCGGGCGGGGATCGGGCGGGGAGAGGGCGACGGATTCAGCGCCGCGCGGCTTACCAGCGGACACGGATTCAGCGTCACACGGTTTGCCAGCGGACACGGGTTCAGTGCCGCGCGGTGTACCGGCGGACACGGCTGGAACCGATAGGGCGGCGGACGCGTCGCCCGGAACAGGAGCCGGGACGGGCACGACCGCGTCTGCTGGTGAGCTGCGCGGCACTGAGTCGACGAGAGGGCGGGTATGAGCATCGTCTTCCTGGCATTGGGTACCACGCGGGCACGCGCCGTCTGCGCCTCCGCGCGGTTCCTCGTCGAGCGCGGCGTGCAGGTCGACCTGATCACGGTCGAGGAGAAGCCGTGGCGCGCCGAGGGCCTCGACGAGCGCGTCCGGGTGCTCCCGCTGCGCACGCGCGCGGACCGGATGCTGGCGAACAAGCTGGCGGCCAAGTTCTACAAGCTGTTCCGCCCCTACGTGATGTGGCGCGCCGCGCGGCGGCAGGCGCTGCGTCTGGTGGACTGGAACGCGGTGGAGCAGGCTGTGATCAGCGACTCGCACGCGATCCCGATCGGCTGGCATCTGGCCCGCCGGCACCCGAAGCTGACCGTGGCCTTCGAGCTGGACCGCACCCCGTACCTCGGCAGTGACCCGGCGTCCGTGCCCGCAGGGTCTGACTCCGCCCCGCTCGTCACCGGCACCGTCGCCGACTAGCTGGAAAAGAGCACATTGACCACCGAGACCATGACGAAGCCCGCGCCGCGTCCACCGTCCCCGGCCACGGCGTACGAGCACCATGTCTTCCGCTCGCGCCGCAACGGCATCCCCCGGCTGCGCGAGTACCTGCCCGAACTGTGGGCGCGCCGCGAGTTCGTGTACGAGTTCGCCCGCAGCACCCTGCGCGCGCAGAACTACCTCAACGCCTTCGGGCAGCTGTGGCTGGTCCTCAACCCGCTGCTGCTCGGCGCGGTCTACTACGTGCTGGTGGACATCCTCAGCAACGGCAAGCACGCGCCCAACTTCTTCACGATGCTGCTGGGCGGGCTGTTCCTGTTCACCTTCTTCTCCAGCATCCTGAGCCAGTCCGCGGGCTCGATCATCGGCAGCAGCCGACTGATCCTGAACAGCCGGCTGCCTCGGCTGGTGATGCCGATCGTCCAGATCGTCATCGCGTTCATGAGGTTCCTGCCGACGCTGCTGGTCTTCCTCGCGGTGCACACGATCCAGGGCATCCCGTGGGGGTGGAACGCGTTCTACGCGATCCCCGCCTTCATCGAGATCACCGTCTTCGGCGCCGGGCTCGGCTTCCTGTGCGCGACCGCGCAGGTCTACTTCCGCGACTTCTCCAACTTCCTGCCGTACGTGACCCGCATCTGGCTGTTCCTGTCGCCGGTGCTGTGGGAGCTTCAGACGCAGCTGGCGAGGCACGACCTGAAGGCGCACGTCATCGCGCTCAACCCGCTCTCGCCGATGATCGGCTCCTGGGGCGACGCGCTGGTCTACAACGTAGCCCCGCCCGCCACCTGGATGCTGGAGGGCCTCGGCTGGGCCGCGGGCGCGTTCCTCCTCGGCACCCTCGTCTTCATCAGGAGGGAACGTGAGTTCTCTGTCCGCCTCTGAGAGCAAGCCGGCGCAGGACGAAGCGGTGAAAACCGACGATGCCGTGAAAGCTGACGACGCGGTGAAAACCGACACGGCGCCGGCGCAGACGAAGCCCGCGGCGGTCGCGAAGGTCACCGAGCGGGTCCCCGAGCCCGAGGTCGAGCTCGACCGTGACCACAAGTACGCGATCAGCGTGCAGGACGTGCACATCACGTACCGGACCATCGTCGATCCGCGTGCGAACACGATCCGGCACACGCTGACCCAGTTCGGCCGCAAGGGCGGCGGCGGCCGCAAGGTGCGCGAGATCAAGGCGGTGCGCGGCATCTCCCTCGACGTGCCGCACGGTTCGATCCTCGGCATCATCGGCGCCAACGGCGCGGGCAAGTCCACGCTGATGCGCGCGATCGCCGGGATCCTGCCGCCGACCTCGGGGCAGATCGTGGTCAACGGCCGCATCAGCACTCTGCTCGCGCTCGGCGTCGGGTTCAACGGGCAGCTCTCGGGCCGGGAGAACGTGATCCTCGGCGGGCTGGCCGCGGGCCTGACCCGCCGGCAGGTCTACGAGCGCTTCCAGGAGATCGCCGACTGGGCCGAGCTCGACGAGGCCATCGACATGCCGATGAAGGCCTACTCCTCCGGCATGTACGGCCGGCTGGCCTTCGCCGTCTCCACCCACATGGAGCCCGACGTGCTGCTGGTGGACGAGGCGCTGTCCACCGGTGACGCGCACTTCCGGCGCAAGTCGTACGACAAGATGCAGCAGCTGGTCGCCGAGGCCCGCACCATCGTGATCGTCAGCCACGGTATAGGCGCCATCCGGGAGATGTGCGACGACTGCGTCTGGATCCACAAGGGCGAGATCGTGCGGCACGGAGACCCGGACGAGGTGACCACCGAGTATCTGGAGTTCCAGGGCGTCCCGCCGGAGCCCAAGAAGGAGGACGCGGCCGAGTCCGCCGCCGACTTCGACGACGCCTTCGTGATGGAGGACGTCTGAGATGGCGCGGGCGGACAGTGGGCGGGAAGGCAGCGGGCGGGAAGAGCGGAGCGACCCGGACGTCACGATCCTCGGCACCGCCCACAACGCCGCCGACGCGCGTCTGCACCGGCTCTGCGCCGCGTTGCTGCGCGCCGGACTGCGCGTCGAGGTGATCGCCCGCGGCAGCGCGGACGACGCGCCCAAGCCGACGTTGTTCGTGGGCACCCCGAAGCGCGGCATCATCGGACGCGGCGTCCAGGCCATGGTGTTTCCGGTGCGCGCCCGCGGCCCGGTGGTGCTGACGATGGATCCGGACCTGGTCCCGGCGGCCCGTCTGCGCCGTGCCCTTGCCCGCGGTACGCGGCTCGTCGTGGACGTGCAGGAGGACTACGTCACGCTGCTCGCCGACCGGGCCTGGGCACGCGGCGTGGTCGGCGTGATCGCGAAGGCGTGGGCGCACGCCGCCGTCGCGCTCGCCCGCGGCGCCGACATGACGGTCGTCGCCGACGACCACGTGCCCCCGCTCACGGCGGTGAACCGGCTGGTCGTGCGGAACATGCCGGATCTGGGCATGCTGCCGAAGGCCGGCGTGCAACTGGACGGGGTGCCGCGCGCGCTGTACATCGGCGACGTGCGCGAAAGCCGCGGCCTGTTCACCATGCTGCGCATGATCGAGCTGGCCCCGGACTGGCACCTCGACATCGTCGGCCCGGTCGCCGCCCGGGACGAGGCCCGGCTGTCCGAATGGCAGGCGACCAGCGGGGCCGCGTCACGGGTCAGGCTGCACGGCCGGATGCCGCCGAAGGAGGCCTGGAAGCTCGCCCCCGGGGCCTGGGCCGGGATCTCGCTGCTGCACAGCACCCCGGCCTTCGAGGACGCGATGCCCTCGAAGATCTACGAGTACTTCACCTGCGGCCTGCCGGTGCTCACCACGCCGATCCGGCGCGCGGCCCAACTGGTCGAGCAGGCCGCCGCGGGCGCGGTCGTCGCGGATCCGGAGGCCGCCGCCGCGACGCTGAACGGCTGGTCCTCGACCGACCGCGGAGGCTTCGAACTGTGCCGCAAGGCCGCGGTCGGGTGGTCCGAGCGCACCCTGGCCGAGCCGAGCCCGTACGATCGGTTCGCCGCCGCCGTCGTGGACCTGGTCGCCCAGACCCGGCCCGACCGCGCCGCGCCAGTCCCGACCGCAACGAACGAAGCACGATAACTGATGACAGACACGGCACCATCGACGGACACGGCACCGCTCGCTGCCCGACCAACCTCTGCCCGACCATCCTCTGTCCGCATCGCGCTCAACGCCGACGTGGACGACCGCGCCAAGCTCGGCGACGGCACCAGCGTGTGGCACCTGGCCCAGATCCGCGAGGACGCGATCCTCGGCCGCGACTGCGTCATCGGCCGCGGCGCGTACATCGGCACCGGCGTGCTGATCGGCGACAACGTCAAGATCCAGAACTACGCCCTCGTGTACGAGCCCGCGACGCTCGGTGACGGCGCCTTCGTCGGGCCGGCGGCCGTGCTGACCAACGACCTGCGCCCCCGCTCGGTCGCCCCGGACGGCACGCAGAAGCGGGGCGGGGACTGGCACGCGGTCGGCGTCGAGGTCGGCGAGGGCGCGTCGATCGGCGCCCGCGCGGTCTGCGTCGCGCCGGTGAGTGTCGGTCGGTGGGCGATGGTCGGTGCTGGCAGCGTCGTGACCCGCGACGTGCCGGACTTCGCGCTCGTCGTCGGGGTGCCCGCACGGCGGATCGGCTGGGTCGGCAAGTCCGGCGAACGGCTGGTGCAGGAACAGGAAGAGGACAGTGCCGGATCCCGGTGGCGTGACCCGGTGACCGGCGAGACGTATCGCGAGACAGCAGAGGGCCGGCTCGTCATGCAGAGCGCGGCGGAGGAGACCCCGTGAGCCAGCAGACCGAATTCATCGCGCCCGCCAAGCCGGTCATCGGCGAGGAGGAGATCGAGGCAGCCGTCAGGGTGCTGCGCAGCGGCATGGTGGTGCAGGGACCTGAGGTGGCCGCCTTCGAGGCCGAGTTCGGCGAGCTGATCGGCGGCGGGCGGCACTGTGTCGCGGTCAACTCCGGCACCTCCGCCCTGCTGCTCGCGCTGCACGCCCTGGAGATCGGCCCCGGTGACGAGGTCATCGTCCCCTCGTTCACCTTCGCCGCCACCGCCAACGCGGTGAGCCTGGTCGGGGCGACTCCGGTCTTCGCGGACGTCGAACCGGACACCTTCAACCTCGACCCGGACTCGGTGGCCGCCGCGATCGGTCCGGACACCGCCGCGATCATGCCCGTGCACCTCTACGGACACCCCGCCGCGATGACGCGCATCAACGAACTGGCCGAGCGGCACAGTCTCGCCGTGCTCGAAGACGCCGCGCAGGCGCACGGCGCGACGCTGGGCGGCGTGCAGGTCGGCGCGCTCGGCGACATGGCCTGCTTCAGCTTCTACCCGACCAAGAACATGCACTCGCTCGAAGGCGGCATGGTGGTCACTCCGGACGAGCAGGCCGCCCGGCGTATCCGGCTGTTGCGCAACCAGGGCATGGAGAAGCGCTACGCGAACGAGATCGCGGGCTACAACGTGCGGCTGACCGACGTCGCCGCCGCGATCGGGCGGGTCCAGCTGCGAAAGCTGGCCGGCTGGAACGAGAGCCGTCAGGCCAACGCCGCGAAGCTCAACGCGGGCCTGTCCGGCGGCACCTTCGGCCTGCGCACGCCGCACGTCGCCGACGGCGCGACGCACGTCTACCACCAGTACACGGTCCGCGTTCCCGGCGGGAACCGCGACGCGTTGCAGGCGCACCTGACCGAGAACAAGGTCGGCAGCGCCGTCTACTACCCGACGCCGGTGCACCGGCTCGCGCCGTTCGCGAGCACGCCGGACGACGGGCTCGACGTGACCATGCGGCTCGCAGAGGAAGTCCTATCGCTGCCGGTGCACCCTTCCCTCACCGACGCCGACCTCGACCGGGTCATCGGCGCCGTCCAGTCCTTCGAGCCGGAGAACTGAGGGGGCTGAACACATGGCTGACACTGCGAAGACTCCCGGCCTGCGCGTCGGACTCATCGGTCTCGGCGCGATGGGCCGCCACCACGCGCGTGTGCTGCGCGCGCTCGACGGCGTCGAACTGGTCGCCGCGGCCGACCCGGTCGGCGACGTGCACGACGCGCTCGGTGGCATCCCGCTGGTGCCCGACGTCGAGCAGCTGCTCGAACACCGGCTCGACTACGCCGTGGTCGTCTGCCCGACCGCGCACCACGAGCCGGTCGGGCTGGCCCTGGCCGAGGCAGGCGTCCCGGCGCTGATCGAGAAGCCGCTCGCGCACGACGTCGCCGCCGCCACCCGGCTGCTTGAGGCCTTCGAGAGCCGCGGCCTGGTCGCCGCGGTCGGCCACATCGAGCGGTACAATCCCGCGCTGCAAAGCATGCGCGCCCGGCTGGAGGCGGGCGAGCTCGGCGACGTCTTCCAGGTCGCCACCCGCCGCCAGGGCCCGTTCCCGCACCGGATCGCGGACGTCGGCGTGGTCAAGGACCTGGCGACGCACGACCTGGACCTGACCGCCTTCGTCACCGGCTCGGACTACCGCACGGTCAGCGCGCGCACGACCAACAAGAGCGGCCGCCCGCACGAGGACCTGGTCACCATCCTCGGCGACCTGGACTCCGGCGTCATCGCCAACCACCTGGTCAACTGGCTCTCGCCGCTCAAGGAGCGGGTCTCGATCGTCACCGGGGACCTCGGTTGCTTCGTCGCCGACACCCTCACGGCCGATCTGACTTTCTTCGCCAACGGCTCGACCCGCACGCAGTGGGACGCGGTCTCGGCCTTCCGCGGCGTGTCCGAGGGCGACATGACCCGCTACGCCATCGCCAAGCGCGAGCCGCTGACCGTCGAGCACGAGGCCTTCCGCGACGCGGTCGAGGGCAAGCCGAACGCGAGCATCGTCACGCTGCGCCAAGGCCTGCGCGCCGTGGTCGTGGCCGAAGCGGTGCTCGAATCCGCGCGCACCGGCCAGACGGTCCCGGCCGTCTAGGCTTGAGCAGCACCACGTACTAGAACGCACCGAGCAGAGGAGACCAGCGACCGTGCGGATCTGCGTAGTCGCCCTGGGGAAGATCGGCCTCCCGCTGGCCGTCCAGTACGCGAGCAAGGGCCACGAGGTCGTCGGCTACGACATCTCGCAGCGCGTCGTCGAGCTCGTCAACGACGGGGTCGCGCCCTTTCCGGGCGAGGCGGGGCTCGACGCCCTGCTGAAGGAGGTCGTCGCCGACGGCCGGCTGACCGCCACCACCGACGGCACCGCCGCGGCCCGCGGCGCTGAGGCGATCGTCGTGGTCGTGCCGCTGATCGTGGACGCCCAGGACGTGCCGGACTTCGGCCCGCTCGACGCCGCCACCGAAACGATCGCCGCCGGGCTGGCCCGCGGCGCCGTGGTGAGCTACGAGACCACGCTGCCGGTCGGCACCACCCGCGAGCGGTTCGCTCCGCTGCTGGAGGCGGGCTCCGGCCTGATCGCGGGCACCGACTTCGGGGTCGTGTTCAGCCCCGAGCGGGTGCTGACCGGTCGGGTCTTCGCCGACCTGCGCAAGTACCCCAAGCTGGTCGGCGGGATCGACGCGTACTCGACCGAGCTCGGCATCGCGTTCTACCGGGCGGTGCTCGACTTCGACGCGCGCACGGACCTGGCCCGCCCGAACGGCGTGTGGGACCTGGGCACCGCCGAGGCCGCGGAGCTGGCCAAGCTCGCCGAGACCACCTACCGGGACGTGAACATCGGTCTGGCCAACACGTTCGCGCGCTTCGCGGACAAGGCCGGGCTGGACATCGCCAAGGTCATCGAGGCCTGCAACAGCCAGCCGTACAGCCACATCCACCAGCCAGGCATCGCCGTCGGCGGCCACTGCATCCCGGTCTACCCGCGGATGTACCTGTGGAACGACCCGGAAGCCCAGGTCGTGCGCTCCGCCCGCGAAACCAACGCCGCGATGCCCGCATACGCGGTCGGTCTGCTGGCCGGCGCGCACGGCGAGCTGGCCGGCCAGCGCGTCGCGGTCCTCGGTGTCGCCTACCGTGGCGCGGTGAAGGAGACGGCGTTCTCCGGCGTCTTCGGCGTCGTCGAGGCACTGCGCTCGCGCGGAGCGCTCCCGCTGGTCTGCGACCCGATGTACACCGAGGACGAGATCCGCGCCCTGGGCTTCGAGCCCTACCTCGCGGGCACCAGGGTGGACGCCGCAGTCATCCAGACCGACCACCAGGAGTACCGCCAGCTCACCCCGGCCGACCTGCCCGGAGTCAAGACCCTGGTCGACGGCCGCCGGATCACCGACCCGGCCGCCTGGACCGGCGTGACCCGCCGCCTGATCGGCGACGGGACCGGCTCCGCCTCAGCCTAGCGCTATGCGGGTATACTCAGTGGTATGACTATGACGACGATCAAGGTGTCGAAGTCACTGCGTGATCGGCTTCACCGCTTGGCTGCCGAGGACGGGCTGACCATGGCGCAGGAGATCGACAAGCTCATGGGTGACCGCGTGCCGCGCCCGGAGCCTGTTGTCGGCGGCTTCCGCAGCGGGTCCTCGTTGAGTGCCGAGGAGATCGACGCCGAATTGATGCGAGGCTTCGGCGCGTGACGATCATCGTTGACACGAGCGCTGTCCTGGCGGCTCTCGATGAGGACCAGGATGGGCACCGCGCTGTTGTCGCTGCGCTCAAGGCCGCTCATGGAGAGCCCCTTGTCGTCTCGCCGATGATCGTCGCAGAAGCCGACTATATGCTCTACACACGTTTGGGAGCCGACGCAGCGCGCGCCTTCGCTCGTGATGTGGCCGCAGAAGCATATGAGCTGGCAAGCTGGGACGCCGAAGACCATGCAGTCGCCGTAGACCTGACGACCGGTTACCGTGATGCGTACATCGGCGTCGCCGATGCGTCCAATGTGGTGCTGGCCGACCGTTATCGCACCACGCGGCTGCTCACGCTCGATCAGAGGCATTTCCGCGTGCTGCGGCCGCTTTGGGGTGCGAATGCCTTCACGCTGCTGCCGTTCGACGAAGACTGATCGCTGATGAGCAAGGCGGGCTCAGCCCGCCCACTCGCCCATCAGGAACAGGTACGCGACCGTGAACAGCAGTGGTGTGGAGACGCACAGGTAGACCGTGCGGATCCACGGCCTGCGCACCGTCCATACGCCGAGGATCGCCCACAGCGGCCACCACAGCAGCATCTCGCGGGGCACGGACAGGTAGTTGTGCGACGTGCCGAGGGACACCACCGACAGGCCGACGAACGTCGCCTCGGCCCAGCGGCGCTTGCGCAGCAGCCAGACCAGCAGCGCCACGCCGACCGCCATCGCGATCATTTCGAGTTGGTACTCCCACGCGGCGTTGGCCGGCAGGACCCGCCCGCCGAAGGCGTACTTCCAGGTGTTCACCAGCGAGTGGACCGGGTCGGTCAGATGCCGGTTCCAGCCCTGGACCTCGGCGTCGTGCCAGGCGTTCCAGTGGCCGGTCAGCCAGTACAGGAAGCCGAAGAAGGCCACGACCGGCGCCAGCGAGATCAGCAGCGGCGTGCCGCGCAGCCACTCGCGCAGGGTGCGCGGCCTGGTCTGCACGAGGAACAGCACCGCGATCGCCAGGAATTCGAACACGCCGTTGATCCGGATCGCGCTCGCCCCGGCCAGCAGCAGTCCGGAGGCCAGCCAGCGGCCACGGCGCGCGTAAAGCCAGGCCGGCAGCGCGAGAGCGAGGAACGGTGCCTCGGTGTAGCCGGCGGCCAGGAAGAAGGCTGCCGGGGCGAACAGCCACAGCAGCGTGCCCTCGCGTACCGCCGTGCGAGTCTTCTCCAGCCCCTCGGCGTCCCTGCCGAAAGCGGATTCCGCTTCGAGCACGATGATCCGGGTGAGCGCCACCGTCGCGATCGCCCCGGCGACGAACGAGATCGCCAGACCGCTGACCGTGTACGAGCGCAGCACGGTCTGCACCGCGCGCAGCAAGATCGGATAACCGGGGAAGAACGCGATCGACGAGCCGTGGCGCGCGCTGCCGGTGTAGCCGTGCGCGGCGATGCCCTGGTAACGCAGCCAGTCCCAGCGTTCCCACAGCATGGTGAAGCTGTGCGGGCCGTATTTGCTCTTCGGCTGCGTCATCCAGGCGACGTCGTATGCGAATACGAAAATAGTGACGCGGGTGAGCACCCATATGCGCAGCGCGGTGCCCTCCAGGGCACCGATGCCGAGCCGGTCCGCGACGCGGTACACCACGTCCGGGACGCGACTGCTCGTCCGTTCGGTTTTCTGCGTGCCATCGTCTTCTTGCACGCTGTGATCTGCCTCGACGTCAAGCTCATCTACACCGGATGCCACCCGCGGAGGCTAAGCGGAAAAGGTGTCCTGCCGCAAACAGCAACGTAACGGCCGTGTCCGGGAAATGCCTCCGTGCTGTCACAATCACAGGTCGCGGCGCTGCGGCAAATCTGGAGCTTCGCTCAAGTCCTGATCGAGTGTGTCGTCCGTTCGGTCGGCTTCGCCGGCTCGCCGCCCTGCTGTCTGCCGCCTACTGCCTACTGCGTTAGAACCTTGAGGACGCAGAACTCGTTGCCCTCGGGATCGGCCATCACGACCCACGTCGTGTCCGGCCCCTGACCGATGTCCACCTTCTTGGCGCCGAGCGAGATCAGCCGGTCGACCTCTGCCTGCTGGTCGTCCGGCCGCAGGTCCAGGTGCATCCGGATCTTGCCGGCCGTCGGATCCGGCACGCGCTGGAAGAGCAGGTCGGGCGCGACGCCGTCCTGCGGGCTGCCGGCAGGTGGCTCAAGGATGATCTCGTCCGGTTCCTCCTGGGTGCGCCGCCAACCCAACGCCGACTGCCAGAATGCCGCCACGGCGTACGGATCGTGGCAGTCGATGGTCAGGTTCTGAATCCGCAAGGTCACCGATTCATGGTGGAAGGCGGAAGGAGCCCGGGTCAAACGGTTTCCGGCTGTTTTGCGGCTGTGGTGTCTGTGAGCGGCTGCTACTGGTGCACCCGCCGGGCCGGTGACGCCGCCTCCAGGTAGCGTGGCGCGGAGCTGTGCCACGCCAGTTCGGCCTCGAATATCTCGTGCAGCTTCCTGCCGATGGCTTCGCGGGTCTCGGAGGGCACGGTGAGCAAGGTCTCCAGCGCGTCGGCGAACGCGGACGGGCTCATGTCCTCGGCGATCACGGCCGCCCCGGCGACCAGCCGGGAATTCTCGCGCAACGGACGCAGCACGACCGGGATGCCGCGCGCCATCGCGTGCGTCACCTTGTTCATCGCGCAATAGTGGTTGAACTCGATGTCCGGATCGGGCACCACCATCGCGTCGATCCCGTCGAGGAACGCGGCGATCTGCCGCGGGCCGAGCCAGCCGTGCAGCCGCACCAACTCGCCCAGCCCCTGCCGGGCCGCCTGCTCGCGGACCGCGGGCAGTGCGGGGCCGTCGCCGGCGATCTCGACCCGGAACCCGGTCAGCCCGCGGGCGCGCAACGCGACGACCGCGTCGAGCAGGTCGCCGACTCCGTCCTGCTCGCCGATCACGCCGAGATAGCCGAGGACGAGTTCGTGAGGCTTCGCGGTCTCATCGTTCTGCGGATGGCGGGTGCCGCCTGCCGACTCGACGATGGACGCCGTGCGCACGACGACCGCTTGGCGGTTGTACAGCAGGCGCAGGCGCTCCACCTGCTCCTGGCTCGGCGTCAGCACCACGTCAGCCGCCGCGACCGTGCGCCGCTCGCAGGCCAGGAAGAACCGTTCGAGCCTGCGGAAGGCCGGACGCGATCCGGCCAGCGCCGGAACCACGTCGTGCTGGTCGTACACCGTCCGGCAGCCGCGCCGTCGCGCCCAGCGCAGCAGCCCGAAGAGCATGTCCGGCGGATTGCACACCTGGAGCATCCGCGCGCTCGCCGGCCCGCGCAGCGCTCGCTTGGCCGCGCGGCTCGACACGAAGGTCGTCCACGCGCCCTCGACGATCGTGCCGAGCCGCCCGGCGCCCTCGAACGAGCGGAAGTAGACGACGTCGATACCGTCGATCGTCTCCGAACCCGGGGTCTTGCCGCGGATCGCCGGACAGACCACCGTCACTGCCGCACCGTCGTCGCGCAGTGCTTCCGCCTGTGCCCACACCCGGTGGTCGTCGGGCACCGGCAGGTTGAGCACGACGATCACGGCGCGAGCGACGGCCTGATCGTTCAGCGGGTTTCGAGCTATCACTGTGCTTTGATCATTCACTGTGTCTTGATCATTCACCGGGTCTCGATCTCCGTGAGCGAGCCGTCCTTCTCCACGTGGACCGCGCCGGTCTGCGGGCAGGAGTACCGGCCGTCGCCCTCGTCCACCAAGCGCGTCCCAGCCCGCCCGACCCAGCCGATCCGCCTGGCCGGGACCCCGGCGACCAGCGCGAAGTCCGGCACGTCGCGGGTCACCACCGCGCCCGCGGCGACCATCGCCCAGCGGCCGATCGTCACCGGCGCGACGCACACCGCGCGCGCCCCGACCGAGCCGCCTTCCAGCACCGTCACGCCCACCGCTTCCCAGTCGTCGGCGGTCTTGAGCCGGCCGTCCGGCGTCACCGAGCGCGGGTTCAAGTCGTTGGTGAACACCACGCCCGGCCCGACGAATGCCCCGTCGCCGAGCGTCGCGGGCTCGTAGACGAGCGCGTAGTTCTGGATCTTGACATTGTCGCCGACACGTACCCCCGGCCCGAGGTACGCGCCCCGCCCGACGATGCACGAATGGCCGAGCACGACATGCTCGCGCACCGCCGCGTGATGCCACACCGAAGTGCCGTCGCCGAGCACGGCGCTGGCGTGGACGTCCGCCTCGGGGGCGATGCGGACGGCATTCGTGCCGCCCGCATCGTTCATGCTGCTCATGCTGCGAGCCTCTCCTTGGGCGGTTCCGCGCCGGACTTGCCCGGTGATCGCGTGCGCTTGGCGGCCAAGCGGCGGGACCGGCGGCGTGCGTACCGGTCGAACGCGGCCGGAAGCAGTACCACCGCGATGCCGCCGATCGCCGCGACCCCCGCCAGGCCGCGCGACTTCGAACCCTTGACCGGCGCGACCGCCGGAGGCACGAGCACCTGCGTCGTGATTCGATCCGCCGCCGTCACTCCGGCGCGTGTCTGAAGGTCGTCGAGCTCCCGGGCGTACGCCGAGGACAGCGCGGTGACGCTGGCGAGCGACGCGTCCGGATCGGAGCCGCTGACGATCAGTTGTTCGGCCGGGACCGTGTATCGGGGAGTTTGGATCGTGCCGTTGTTGCGCGGCACGAGCGAGAAATTGCCGGTCACCCCGGCCTTGCGCAGCTGTTCGGCCGAGGACGAGTCGCTGAGGATCGAGTCGACCAGCACACCGGTCTGCGCGATCGACGGAGTGGCCGCGGTCAACGCATTCGGTGCGCTCGGGTCCGTCGGCGGAATCAGCAGCAGCACCGTGTCCGCCTGGTAGTACCGCGGCGGACGGTCCACCTTGTACGCCGCGGCGAGCGTGACCAGCACGATCACCGCCGTGACATACCACCGCGCCCTGATCGTGCCGAGCAGTTCCCGGAACGTCACCGCAGCCCCTCCCCTGGTCCGCGTCCCACCCGCCCACACCGTATAGAAGAATCGGTCCGCGCGCCCCCCAATGTCGGGATCTGGAACCGAAGTTGTTGATGTGGTGGATGTCCGGGCAGGACGGGTCCTATTCTCTACCCGTGGACGGTGCGCCACTCCGACCCGGCTGGGTGACCGGGCAGAGGTGTCTGCGCACTCATAAGGGGAGGGTTCATGGACCTGGCCGAGGTCATCCGGGTTATTCGCGCTCGTTGGTACGTGATGGCGCCGTTACTCGTGTTGACCATCGCGTTGACCATCGGCGTGGACCGGGCCATCCCGACCAAATACCAGTCGACCAGCTCGCTCTCGCTGCTGGCTTCGCAGTCGGCCACCGCCGGCACGTCGACCATCCCGGGGACGCGTAATCCGTTCCTTAACTACAACTCCTCACTCAACGACACCGCGGACTTCCTGGTTCGCCGGATGGGCTCCGCCGACGCGGGCAACGACCTGCGCGCGCGCGGCGTCACCGAGTCCTTCTCCGTCGTGCTCGCCGCCGCGGCCCAGGGCCCGTTCATCACGCTGACCGTCACCGGCCCCGACCGGGAGCACGTGCTCACCTCGATGAACACGCTGACGCAGTACACCGTGGACCAGCTCCAGGCGGTGCAGGTGCAGGCCTCGGTGCGCCCTGAGGACATGATCAGGTCCATGGTCATCGTGCCGCCCGGCCCGCCGGCCAAGCAGACCAAGACCAAGACGCAGGACGTGCTGCTCACCGCGTTCGGCGGCCTGGTGATCGCCTTCCTGGCCACCTTCATGGTCGAGAGCATCCTGGTCTCCCGGCGCCGGCGCCGACGTCGGGTGCCGTTCGGTGCGGAGCCGGACGAGTTCTACGACTACGACACCGGCACGCAGACCGTCGAGCCGGCCAGCACCCACAGCATCGAGCGGGACGCCGAGTCCGCTCACGGCGAGCGCCCGAACACGGGCACGCCGTCCGTCGCGTCGCGCTGGTACGGCATGGACGGCGCGGTCGACCTGGAGCGTGACCCCTTCGAACCCGCGCGCTCCGAGCTGAGCGGCCGCGCCCCGGGGTCGCGCGACTAGTGTCCGCGCCGACCCTCGGCCTGCGCGGACTCGGTCCCGAGGCCGATCCCGCCGTCCGCAACGCCCGGTTGGGGATGAGCCTGCGGCCCCGTGCCCGGGACGACGACCCGCCGCCGAAACCGCGCAAGCGCCGCCACGGACTCGACGCGGTCGCGGTGCTCTCCGTCTATGTGGCGCTGCTGGAGCTGATCCCGTCCACCTGGACCGTGCCCGCGCTCGGTGCCGCGGGTACTCCTGCCAACATCTACGCGTTGCTCGCGCTGCTCTGGTACCTGGCCTCGTGGCTCGCCGGAAGGCTCCTGCCGGCCCGGCGGACGCGGGCGGTGCGGCTGGCGTTCTGTGCGTTCTCGGCCTGCATACTGCTCGCGTACGTCTCGCTTGGGCAGGGCAGCCGTGCGCCGGTGGCGCTGGAGACCTCCGCCGCCGACCGCGGGCTGATCGGACTGCTCGCGTGGACCGGCGTGATCGTGGTCGCCTCCGCGGCGATCACCGATCTGGACCGGCTCAAGCTGCTGCTGCGCCGGATGGTGGTGTTCGGCGCCGCGATCGCCGCGCTCGACATCATCGAGTTCCAGCTGCGCAGGGACCTGCTGGCCAACGTGCATCTGCCCGGCCTGAAGTCCAGCGCCGACATCAGCGGCATCATCGTGCGCGGCGCCTTCACCCGGCCCTCGTCCACCGCCGCGCACCCGCTGGAGCTGGCCGGGGTGCTGGCGATGCTGCTGCCGTTCGCGATCCAGCAGGCGCTCGACCCGGCGCGGCGCGAGAGCGGCGTGCTGCGGCGCTGGCTGCCGGTGGCGCTGATCGGCGGGGCGCTGCCGATGACCGTGTCGCGCACCTCCATCATCGGCCTGGCCGTGGTGCTGGTCGTGCTGCTGCCGACCTGGCGGCCGAGCCGCCGCTGGCCCGCGCTCGGCTTCGTCGCGCTCGGCGTCGGCGCGATGAAGATCGCCGTGCCGGGCCTGGTCAGCACGACCGTCAATCTGTTCAGCGCCTTCCTCGGCGGCGGTGACAACAGCACGCAGGCGCGCACGATGGACTACGCGGGCGTCGCTCAGTACGTCGCGCAGCGGCCGCTGTTCGGGCGGGGATTTCGCACCTTCATCCCGTCGCTGTACCGGTACACGGACAACCAGTACCTGCTCGCGGTGGTCGAGATCGGCATCGTCGGCGCGCTGTCCATCGCCGTGCTCTACTTCACCGGGATGCGCTGCGCCTGGCTGGCCCGGCGGCTGTGGAAGGACGAGGCGAACCGCGAACTCGGACAGAGCTTCGTCGCCGCGTTCGCCGTGGCTTTGGTGGTCAGCGCGACCTTCGACTCGCTCGGTTTCCCGATGTTCGCCGGGATCGTCTTCCTGCTGCTCGGCTGCGCCGGGGCGTTCCTCGGGATCTCCCGCCGCGAGGGCGAGCTGGCCAGGCGTCCGGCGAGGAACTCGCCGGCGCTCGCCGCGGCGCAGCGGGCCCGCGACTTCTTCACCCTCTCCCTGCCGCGGCAGGCGTCCCAGAGCCCCGGCACGTCGTCGCACCGCGACCTCGGCCGGCTGACCCGCACGCCGCAGGCCATCGTCTCAAGCCTGCGGCCGTGGATTCCGCCGCCTGCGGAGGACGACACGGTGATCATGCCGATCACCCGGACCGTCGCGGTGCAGTCCCGGCTGTCCTCGTCGGAGACCGGCGAGATCCCGGTGGTCACCGCGGGCACCCGGGTCGGCGGGGAGATCCGCCGCGGCGTGCGCTGGAGCTTCATCAACACGGTCGTCATGCGGCTGGGCAACTTCCTGACCGGCGTGATCCTCGCCCGCGGGCTGCTCGGCCCGCGCGACTGGGGCCTGTACGCGGTCGGGCTGGTCGCCCTCGCAGTGCTGCTGTCGGCCAACGAACTCGGGGTGAGCCTGGCGATCGTGCGCTGGGACCGCGACCCGAAGAAGTTCGCGCCGACGGTGCTGACCCTCTCGTTCGCCTCCAGCGCGCTGCTCTACCTGGTGCTGTTCGCCGCGGCGCCGCAGTTCGCCCGGCTGCTCGGCGCGTCCGACGCGACGTCGATGCTGCGCGTCCTCGGCATCGCCGTGGTCATCGACGGCATCGCCTGCGTCCCGGCCGGGATGCTGACCCGCAACTTCGAGCAGCGCCGCCGCATGTTCATCGACATGGCCAACTTCACGATCAGCAGCGGCCTGACGATCGGGCTCGCGGTGGCCGGGTTCGGCGCGATGAGCTTCGCCTGGGGCTCGATCGCGGGCAACATGGTCGCCCTGATCGGCTGCTCGCTCGCGGCCCCCGGCTTCCTGCGCCCTGGCTGGGACCGCGCCGAGGCGCGAAAGCTGCTCGCCTTCGGCGTGCCGCTGGCCGGGGCCAGCCTGCTGGTCCTGGCGATGCTGAACGTGGACTCGATCGTGGTCGGCGCGACGCTCGGGCCGGTGCAACTCGGCCTGTACCAAATCGCGTTCAACGTTTCGAGCTGGCCGGTGCGCAGCGTCTCGGAGATAGCGCGCCGCGTCTCGTTCGCCGGCTTCTCGCGCGTCGCCAACTCGCGCGCCGCGCTGTCGGACAGCTTCGGCCGGGGCCTGGCCCTGCTGATGGCGGCCGCCGTGCCCGCGTGCGTTCTGCTCGCCGTGATGCCCAAGCCGGTGATCTACACGATCTACGGCCACCAGTGGGTCAACGCCTCGGGCGCGCTGCGCTTCCTGGCGCTGCTCGGCCTGCTGCGGGTGGCATTCGAGCTCGCCTACGACTGCCTGGTCGCCTCCGGCCGCCGCAGGGCGCTGATCACCGTGCAGGGCTGGTGGCTGGTGGCGCTGATCCCGGTGCTGCTGCTCGCCGCCCGCAGCCGTGGCATCTCAGGGGTCGGAGTCGGTCACATCCTGGTGGCCGGACCGCTGGTGGCGCCGCTGTTCGTCTGGGCGCTGGCCCGCGGCGGGATCTCCCCGATGGTCATCGTGCGGGCCTGTGTACGCCCGTTCGCCGGCGGTGCCCTGATGGCAGCCGTCGCGCTCGGCCTCGGCCGGCTGCACATGGGGGAGACCGTGTATCTCTTCACGGCCAGCGCGGTGGCGTTCGCGGTGTACGTGCCCGTCGTGTGGCCGCTGCGGAACCTGGCCCGTCCCCAGGCCGGACCGAAGCCCGAGCCCGTCCCGGAACCCGCAGGAGCAGGAGCCCGCTCGTGATCCGTCGCGCCGTCAAGCGCTTTCTGCGCCGCCGCTACGGCTGGCTGCCGCTGTACGAGCTGCGCAACAAGCTGCTGCTCTGGCACACCGTCCCCCGGGTCTGGCTCTTCGAGAGCGCCGAGGTCAGACGGCTGCGACGGCTGCTGCCGGACGGCGGGCCGGCGCTGGTGACCACGGTCGTCCCGACGTACAAGCGCGCCGACACCCTCGTCGCGGCCGTGGAGTCCGCCCTCGCCCAGACGGTGACCGAGCACCGGATTATCGTCGTCGACGACGGTGGCGGCCAGGTCCCGCCGCTGCCCGACGACCCGCGCGTCGTCGTGGTGAGTCTGCGGCGCAACACCGCGGTCCTCGGCGTCGTGCGCAACGTCGGCATCCGCCTGGCGCGCTCGCCGTTCGTGGCCTTCCTCGACGACGACAACACGTGGGAGCCCGACCATCTCGCCGTGACTCTCGGCGCGCTCGAAGCCAGGCCGAACGAGCGTGCGTATCGCCTGCACGGCGTGTACACCGCGCTGCGCCGCGTCACCCCCGACGGCCGCGAGATGGACATCCTCTCCGTGCCCTACGATCGCCGCGTTGCCCGTGAGCGCGCATTCCTCGACGCCAACGCCTTCGTCGCGCGACGGTCCCGCGCCCTGCGCTTCAGCCGCCTGCGGCGTGACAAGGGCGTGCTCCCACGCGAGGACTGGGCCTCGCTCTATCGGTACGCGCGCAGGCACCGCATCGCCCACCTGCCCGTGCCGACCGTGCGCTACCTGGTGAATCCCAACACGTACTACACGGTGTGGAACTCGGACGCGAGTGCGAGCTCAAAGGTCTGACGTGCCTCAGGACGCCGAGGCGCCAAGGGCTCCACTTCGTTACGCCCACGTGCTTCGCGCTGATCTTTTCCCGCCCGCCCCCGCTCCGCGCCCTCGCCGAAGGCTCGTCCGCTCCACGGACCAGAGCGCTGCCGCGTACGCGCTGGACGCCGCGCTTGCTGCGCCGCCTCGCGTCGGCGTGCGTCTAGTGCAGACCCACCGTGGGCTCCGCTTCGCTGCACTTCGCGGTGCAACCAGCTACTATTTTGGTAGCTACTAGTAGCTAACTGGTAGGCCCTCCTGGTGCGTGCGCTACCCATCGCGACGGCCGCAGACCTACTAGATTGGGAGCTAGTAGTACCTCGCTGGTACTCATGCGCTCGCTGGCGCGCGGACAGGGTGATCTTATGGGCAGGCCGATGCCACCGCCTGACTTCAACGCTCTGGTCAACTGCACGCCAGGACTTGCTTGGTCTGGAGCGGCAGGGGCTCTTAGTGCGTAGTGCCCGAGGTCAGCAGCACCTGTGGACGTCCGCTCAGGACTTGGAGCGGTATCTCCAGCGTTCAAATTAAGCAACACAACCGTTGGATCACAGCTGGATGACGTACTGGATGAAGCCACGGTTCTCTGCGACCTGGTCGTAGAGCCGTCGGGCGGTGGCGTTGGCCGCTTGAGTGTGCCAGTAGACGCGGGCGCAGCCGCCGTCACGGGCTGACGCCTCGACGGCTGCGATCAATGCTCGGGCTACGCCCCGGCCCCGGGCGTCCGGGGCGGTGAAGAGGTCTTGCAGGTAGCAGACGTCAGCCGAGGAAGTGCTCGGATGGACGAGGTAGTGGGCGATCCCGACCAGGCGCTCGTCGAGCCGTGCGCCGAGTGCATGCATTCGGGGCTCTTCGAACTTGACCGTGGCCTTATAGGCGGCTGTAGGCTCGCCCGCCGCTGCGCGTCGGCCGACCCTGCGCCGCCGGCCACGGTCAAGTTCGAAGAGGGGCATTCGGTCGGCCGCCTGGAATTCCTGCCAGGCTCGGTCGTAGTTCTCCTGCGGCCAGTTCGGGCGTCCGTAGAACTCGTGGTAGCCCGCGAACAGGGACTCCCAGGCCGCGCGGTCGTCCGGCTTCAGCGTGTTGACAGTGATCACATTCGCAGCGTAGAGCGTCAGATGCCGGTGCGGCGCCAGTTGCGCCACCACAACCACTCGCGGCCCTTGTGGGCGTACGCCGAGAGTACGAGCGGCTGGAGGTACGGCATTGCGGCGGGGCCGAGGCGGCGGCGTAGCGAGAGGCCGCGGAACTCGGGCAGGGCGCGGTAGGCGGGCCAGCAGTCCTGTGCGAAGGCGACGAGTTCTTCGACCGGGACCTGGCGGGTGCGGCCGCGGTCGTACGCGCGGGCGGCGCGCCAGAGGGCTTGGCGGGCGAGCTTGCGGTGGACTGTGTCCGCCAGTTTGTTGCGTTCGTTGGCGTTGAGGGTGTCCTCGGACTTTTCCAGGGCTACGGTATACGCCGCCTTGCGCTGGCGGAGGTCGTCGAGCTGGCCGGAGAAGTCGGTCTTGGACATGCTCGCGCTGTGGACGCGGTAGTAGGCCTGGTCCACACCCCTGAGGTAGCCGACGTCGGCGTGTGCTGCGAAACGCATCCACATCTCGATGTCGCCGGAGTGGGGGAGACGGGGGTCGTAGCCGCCCAGTTTGCGCTGTAGGTCGGTGCGCACGACCACCTCGGGGGAGGTGATGCAGCCGTGGCCCGCTTTGAAGCGGCGTTCCAGCCACCACTTGCCCGGCCAGACCGACCAGCCCCTGCTCTCCGTGCGTGCCGGGGGGAGCGGGGCCTCGGTGGTGAAGCGGAGGGGGTGGCCGTAGCAGAACCCTACTTCGGGGTGCGCGTCGAGCAGGGCCGCCGCGCGGACGAGCGCGCCGGGGACCAGCTGGTCGTCGGCGGACAGCAGCACCGTGTAGTCGCCGTCCGCCCAGTCGAGCAGGCCCTCGTTGTACGTCCTGAGGTGGCCCCGGTTCTGTTCGTGCACGAGCACCTCGACCCGCGAGTCCGCCTCGGCGATGCGCCTCGCCGCTTCGGCGGAGTCGTCGGGCGAGGCGTCGTCGACGATCAGGACCCGGACGTCGACGCCGTCCTGCCCGTTCAGCGCGCTGCCCACCGACTGCTCCAGGAAGTGGCCGTAGCGGTAGCAGGGGATCACGACGCTGACCGAACTCATGGGCGGTGCCTGCCTTCTGTCGAGCCGTTGTCTTGTCGCTGGGACTGCCGGGGTTGTTGGTGCGACCGTGCCTGAGACCACGGCGGCCTCAGGCTGGTGTGCCTGAGGCCGCCGTGCCGTTCAGCCGATCAGAGATCCGTCGGCGGCAGCGGGTCGGTACGCCGCCAGCTGTCGTTCTCGCTGGCGAGCGCGACGACCATCGGCACGTTGCCGCCCGGCGCCTGCCCTGGCAGCCGCTCCGGAGTCGCGCTGCCCGGCACGAGTTCGCGGAAGGTCCAGGAGACGGGCTGGGCCGCCTTCCCGTGCATGTCGTCCGCCGTGGCCACCGCGCGGTAGATCGCGCCAGGACGCAACGGCTCGCTCGGGCGGAACGAGGCCGTCAGCGTCGCAGGGTTGTACATCAGGGTACCGGCCACGGCCGTGCCCGCGGGCGATTCGGTGCCCTGCGTGCCGACCGTCGTGGTGACCGTGATGTGCACGCTCTGCGGCTCGACCGGCTGGGCGAAGGTCACCGACGGGGGGTGTACGGCGTCGGAGACGCCGGTCGTCGTCGTGACGATGTCGTCCTTGTCGGCCAGGTTGTCGGTGGCCGGGACCATGGATCCGTTGGAGGTCGCGGCGGCCGGCGCGCTGCCGGTGGTCGTGCCGCTGGTGGTGGTCGTGAAGTTCACGTCCACCCAGTAGTTCGTGGCGTTGTACGTGTTGCTCGGCGCCAGCGTCGAGTCCGCCTCGTACAGGTACAGGCCGTTGCCCGCGCCGGTGACGCTCTGCAACGCGGTGAGCGGGTACGAGGTGATCGCCGAGGTGAAGTACGCCGAGTTCGAGGCGTAGTAGCCGACCGGCGCGTGGTACGAGGCGATGTACGGGGTGTTCGCCGAGATCGCCACCGGAGAGGCGAACGTCAGCGTCTGCCAGCCGGAGGCGGACTCAGCGGTGAACGTGCCGGTCGCCAGCAGCGTCCCGCTCGCGGTCCACAAGCTGCCGGTGTGCGTGCCGGTGTTCTTCGCGCCCTTGTAGAAGCTGACTCCGGTCACGTAACCGGCCACGGCCGACTGGAACCGCGTGCCCACCTCGACCGACTTGGTGTCCGCCACGTTCGGGTTGGACGGCGTGGCCGTCCCGTTCCACAGCGAGCACGGGCAGGTGTACGTCGGCGGCGCGTTCGACGTGGTGAACGTCCACGAGTACGGACTCGTCATCGCGTTGCCCCACAGGTCGGTCGCGCTGACCGTGGCCGTGTACGTCGTGTTCAGCGCCAGCTGGCCGTTGGGGACGAACGTCGCGACGTGGCCGACCGGGTCGTAGCTCACTGATCCGGACTGCGCCGCGCCGCCCTGGGCGGTGAGGGTGAACTTGATGGTGCTGGCGGTGACGCCCTCGCTCAGCGACGCGGTGATTGGCGTGTTCACCGGCACCGCCGTGGCGCCGGAGATCGGCTGGGTCGAGGTCACCGTCGGGGGAGTGGTGCTGGAGACGTTCGTCTGGAACACCGCGTCGACGTAGTAGTTCGTGTTGTTGAAGCCGGTGCTCGGGAACGTCGTGGCGGTGCCGTACTTGTACACGCCGTTCGCCGAGGTGCTGGTGGACTGGAGCGCCGTGATCGGCGCCAGTCCCGCGCCCTG